>NZ_JANSIA010000079.1:0-15142 GCF_047461835.1 Synechococcus sp. R60.1
CCCCCACCTGCCCCGGCTGCAGGTGCCCTGGCAACCCCAACCCCAACCCCTCCACCCAAGCCCCCGCCCACCCCACCCCCCGCTCCCCCTCAGCCCACCGCGACCCCGACTGCGGCACCGCCCCCTCCCACGCCTGTCCCCAGACCTACTCCGACCCAAACTCCACCGCCTGTGGCGGCTGCTCCCTCCCCAAGGCCCACTCCCCCGCCAACTGCGGAGCCCTTGCCCATACAGCCAAGCGAGCGGGTTTCGGATCCCAGCCAATTGGCTCCCGTTCCGCCCGCTCCGCAACCGGTGACAGAGGTTCTTCCCGCCCAGCGGCCCTCTGACTCTTCCCAGTTGGGGCCTCCGGTCAGTGCCTCTGCTCCCAGCAATGGAGCCGGGATCCAGGGCAGTGGAGCTAGTGGATTGGCCAACCCCACCCAATCCGCTCCCAATCCCCCCAGCGTGGCAGCGCGGGCCAATGTGGATTGGGGTCCTTGGCTGGCCGCTTTGCAGCGAAAAGTGGAGCAAAATTGGATACCTGGGCAGACCGGTACCTCGCGCCGCACAGTGGTGATCTTTACAGTGGGTCGAGCTGGCGATCTGCAGAGCATTCGCCTGGGGCGCACGTCCGGCAGCCAACAAACAGACGATGCAGCGCTGACGGCTATCCAGAGGGCAGCCCCCTTCCTGCCGCTGCCTGAGGCTTACGAGGGCAACTCGGTGACGATTAATTTCACCTTTGATATCAACGTGCTGGGCCAGTTGACTGTAGGGGGATCCGCCAAGTAAACTACCCGACCCTGACTGCTTCGCGGTACAGAGTAGGCTTTTAGTAGCCCTGCAGTTAGTAAACTAACCACGGACCTCTGGGATGGTTTACGACACCCCCAATCGACCGTTACCAGTGCCTTAAACAACCGTTTCTGGTGTCCGCAGTATTATTATTATATCACAAGGCAAGTGAAGTTGTGTATTCCTCCCGATACTGACTTAATCTGCGCTGGTGCTGCTTTAACCTCCTTTCGCTGCGTCTGAGAAACTTTGGACACTCTACAGAGTTGCCGTTCTGGTCGGTGTAGAAAGCCTTCCAGCCCAAGTCAATGCCAATAACATTGCCTGTGTATTCTCCCTGCTCCTTGCGCTCCACATCCAAGCAGAACTGGGCATAGTACCCATCTGCCCTGCGTATCACCCGCACCCGATTGATTTTGGAGTTTAGGATATGGTGTCTTGCCTCACCATTGCAGTACAAGGCAAATGTTCCTGCGTTGAAGCCGTCGGTGAACGTGATGGACATGCCGTCAGGAGACAGCTTCCAGCCGGACAGCTTGTACTCGACCGATCGACAGTTCTTCTTGAACTGCGGATAGCCTTTCCTTGGCTCTTTGTTCTTGCAACGGCGGTAGAAGTTGGAGAGGGCAGACCAAGCTCTTTCGGCACTAGCTTGACGGGCGGCAGAATTGAGCTGGCGGGCGAAGGGGAACTCTTTGGCCAAGTCCTTGCAGAGGGAATACAGAACCGCTTTGGTCGCGCCCCGGTTATCCATCCAGTACCGTAGACACTTGTTTTGCACAAACTGCGCAGTGCGAATGGCTTCATCCAGAGCTTAGTACTGCTCTGCTGTGCCGTTGAGCAGCTTGGCTTCTCTGACCAACATATTGCTATTTTAAAGTGCTACGCACCGCTACCGCGAACAGCGTTCCTGAAGGGATAAAACGGTCTGCGCCTTACATCCCTACCCTCAAGGGCAAGGCTTTACGGCGTTTTTTCGGTAAAACCGCAGGGAGCGCTCCAGGTTGCCGACGCGGATCATGGTGTGGAGAAGGCGCATGGCACAAGCTCCGAGAAATGGGCGATGCTGCACTTATTTTAGTCTTTGACCTTTTAGTCTTTAGACCGCTGAGGATCCCTTGATGAGCCAAACGCCTCTGCAACGCACCCCCTTGTTCTCCCTTCATCAAGCTTTGGGGGCGCGATTTGTCTCTTTTGCCGGCTGGGAAATGCCGCTGCAGTATCGGGGAGTGATAGCAGAACATCGGGCAGTGCGGGAGAGGGTGGGGACATTCGACATTTCCCACATGGGCAAGTTCACCCTCTGGGGGCCGGAGCTGGGATCCCACCTCAGCCGTCTGGTTCCCAGCGATCTGAGCGCCGTTCCTGTGGGATCCGGTCGCTACACCGTCCTGCTCAATCCACTGGGGGGCATTTTGGATGATGTCATCTTCTACCGGCATCCACCGGAGGGTGAGCTGGAGCACTGGAGCGTGATCGTCAATGCAGCTACCCGGCAGAAGGATTGGGATTGGCTCAACCACCACTTCCAAGGGATCCCCGGAGTCAACCTTCAGGATCACTCCGACACTCGGGTCTTGTTGGCGGTGCAGGGGCCGGCAGCCGAACAGGTTCTCCAGCCCTTTTTGGAGGGATCCCTGAAGGCTTTGCGCCGGTTTCAGCACGGTCAGTTTGCCGGAGCGGCGGGAGCCTTGGGAGAGACTATCTTTGTGGCCCGCACTGGCTACACCGGAGAAGATGGCTTTGAAGTCATGCTCAGCCCCGAAGACGGCATCCGCCTTTGGGAGCAACTGATTCAGGCCGGCGTACAACCCTGTGGGCTGGGCTGCCGCGATACCCTGCGCCTGGAGGCTGCCTTCCATCTTTACGGGCAGGACATGGACGAGAGCACCACTCCCTTGGAAGCCGGCTTGGGCTGGTTGGTGAACAACCCAGGGGACTACATCGGCAAGCCCGCCATCGAAAGCCAACGGCAGCAAGGGATCCCTCGCCACCTGGTGGGGTTTCGCATGCTGCATCCGGCCATCCCCCGCAGCGGCTATGCCATCTACGCTCCCAACTCCCCTGAGCCGATCGGACAGGTGACCAGCGGCACCCATTCTCCCAGCTTGGGCTACGGCATCGGCTTGGGCTATGTCGCTCCGGCTTGGGCCAAGGTGGGATCCCGGCTGGAAATTGAAATTCGGGGGCAGCGCCAGCCTGCCGAAGTGGTGAAAAAACCTTTCTACAGTGCTGCGCACCGCTGACGCAAACGGTTACAGGTTCCCGTTAACCCAGGGTTTGGCAGCTTTGGGCGTGGAGTATTCCTGTTGCAGCCGCCGCAATTTCCGCAAGGCCCGCCGCTCAATTTGTCGGACTCGCTCTCGCGAAAGGCCGATGTGCTCCCCAATTTCCCGCAGCGTTAGGCCCCTCGATCCATCCAGCCCATAGCGAGCCACGATCACCTGTCGTTCTCGTTCACTCAGTTGGCCCACCAGCGCGCGGACTTCCTCTCGACGGGCAAGCTGGGTTAGGTGTTCAACAGGGTCGTTGTCTTCATCTGGGATGAAGTGCTGCAGCTCGGTGCCGTCTTCATCCCCTACCCCCACATTCAAGGAACGCATCTCTGCCATGTGGCGGGTGATCAGCTCCCGGTAGTTATCGCCAATATCCAGAGAATCAAAAACTTCTTCCGCTTGGGGACGGGATCCCCTTTCGGCAGATAACTCGCGGTAGCGCCGCTTCACCTGGGAGACCTTTTCGTACATGTGGGCCGGCAGACGGATCATCCGCCCCTTGTTTTGGATGCCCCGGTTCACGCTTTGCCGGATCCACCAAGTGGCATAGGTGGAGAACTTGTAGCCACGGGTGGGATCGAACTTTTCCACGGCGCGGGTGAGGCCGATGGTGCCTTCCTGAATCAGATCCAGAAACGGCAAGCCTCGATTGCGATAGCGCTTGGCAATCGACACCACCAAGCGGAGGTTACACTCCACCATTCGTTTCTTGGCTGCTTCCCCCTGCCGCAGGATCTGCTGCAGCTCTGCTAAAGGGATCCCCAGCCGCTGGCTCCAACCTTCCACAGACTCATGGGGCTGCCGTTGCTCCAAGAGCGTCACCATCCGCTGCACCTGGTGAGCCAGGCGGAGCTCTTCTTCAGCGGTGAGCAACGAGTAGCGGCCAATCGTCTTTAAGAAACGCCCCACCGCATCTTGCAAGTCAAGACTTTCTGACATATCAAACCCCACACCATAAATTCATGTCCTGTCAGAATCTCTACTTCTCCTGCTGCATCGGGCCCTCTTCCTACACACGAAGCTGACCTTTCTGCAAACAGCACCTTATTCATACCAGCACAAAAGCCTTTTCGTAAAGGCTTTGACTTCGAAAAATCTAATCCAGAACTCGGTGTTTGACTCACTAAATTTATTGAGGCTGCTTCACTAGACACTACCGGCAGTGCTTTAAGTCCTTTTTTATTGAGTAGTAACTCTACCTTAAGTAGGAGGGAAGAGATCAACTATTTTATAAACTCAATCTTAAGTTCTAGATTTAGATAGATTGAAAAAATTATTCCACTTGCTTGACCAGTTTTTGGTACCAAATCAGATCTTCGAGAGATCTTCAAGAGACAAAAAAGCAATTTTTTCATCCAATTTGTGGGACTAGAGATGAGTATTTTTGTTCGCAGAGCCATCGGAAAAGCTTACTTGGCAAGGCACAGCAAGGGTCATCGGCGGGTTTTTGGAACGGCTTGGGGCTGGTTTGGTACCTCATCGCCGGCAATTCCAGCCGGAGACAGACGAGAACAGATCCCTGTGGGACAGATTTTTGCTGCTGCCTCCAAACATAGTGGAGACTATCGTCAATTCTTGACTTTAGACGCTAGATGTAGATCCAAGATTTCTGTGTTACCGAACACGCCAGGCGCGGATGCCTCAGCCTTGGTGCTCCGTACCGCTATCGCGAATGCCGCAGCGCGCGCCTACATAAGAAGGCAGGTCAGGCCAGCCCAGCGACCCTCCAGGCCCAGGTGTGTTGCACTCCTGCGGGAGAAAGGGGGAGCTGCGTTCCGCTCGCTCGACCCACCGCAGGATGGTTTACATTTCTTCCACCACCCCAAGGGCGCTTTATAGTGAGGATCCGGTCTCCATCGGTCAAAGGATTGGAAGGGCCATGTCTCACTTCACCACCCTGCAAGTGCAAATCAAAGACGCCGATCTCCTGGAAGAGACTCTGAAGGAATTGGGCTACGCTGTGCAGCGGAATGCCAGCCTGCGGGGCTATCTCTGGAACCGCACCCGCGCCGATCTGGTGATCCGGCAAAAGAATGGCTTCGACATCGGGTTTCGTCGCAACGGGGATCACTACGAGCTGGTGGCCGATCTGTGGGGGGCGGGCATCGATCCCAAGACCTTCCTGGAGCCGATTTTGCAGCGCTACGCCCACAAAAGTTTGCTGCGCTCAGCCCGTGAGCAGGGCTATACCATCGAGGCCGAAGAAGTGCTGGAGGATGGCACCATCCGCGTGGTGGTGGGGCGTTGGCTATAAGCCAGGTTCATCGGGATCTGCCCATGGTAGGTAAGCCTCAGCCGGCTGTCAGAACTGGCCAGGGATCCCGGCCCCAACCTTGGGATCTGGTGTTGGGGGGGCAAATGGCAACCGGGAGCGCCCCTGCCCACGCCTTGGTGTTGGGAGGTATCGAGGGGGCGCGGAGACGACTCACCCACAGCGATGAAGCCGTGCGCTTGGCCACGCTATCCCAGTTGCTGCAGTACGGGTCGGCGGGCCTGGCCGAACTCATTGAAGCCCTCGCCGGCAATAGCTCTTGGGCAGTCCGCTTGGCAGCTTGGCGGCTGTTGTCTCAGCTTGGCCAGCCGGAGGCAGAACGGGCCTGTCGCACCTACAGCCCTTTTCGCCCGGTGGGGGGAGCGCAAGGGGTGATCGTGGCCTATCGGCGGGGGGAGCGGGATTTTGCCTATGCAGACCTGGAGGGAGCCGACCTTCAAGAAGCACGGCTGGGGGGGATCAACCTGTGGGAGGCCAACCTGAGGCGGGCCAACTTGCGCTTTTGCAACTTCAACGGCGCCCGGCTGCGGCAAACGGATTTGCGCCAAGCGGATTTGCAAGGGGCCAAGCTGAGCGGAGCCGACTTACAGGGAGCCGACCTGCGGGGATCCGACCTGAGGGGGGTAAAAGTTAGCGGCACCAGCCTGCGGGGATCCCGGCTTTCGGAAGAGACCCACCTAGAAGAACGGGTGCGCCACATCTGGCAGTTGCAGAACTGGGGGGGACAGGGACAGGATTTCTCCGGCCAAGACCTGAGCAAAGCCGATCTGCGGGAACTGGTGCTCTGTCAGATCCGGCTGAGGGGAGCGGATCTGAACCGGGCGGATCTGCGTGGATCCAACCTAGAGGGAGCGGACTTGGGGGGAGCCAACCTACAGCGAGCGGACTTGCGGGGGGCCAACTTGCAAAATGCCGACCTGGAAGGGGCCAATCTCAGCGGCGCCGAGCTGCGTCAGGCCCAGTTTCAGGGGGCTAACCTGCGGCGGGCCGATGTCAGCGGGGCCAACCTAA
This sequence comes from Synechococcus sp. R60.1, assembly GCF_047461835.1. Classification (NCBI taxonomy): domain Bacteria; kingdom Bacillati; phylum Cyanobacteriota; class Cyanophyceae; order Synechococcales; family Synechococcaceae; genus Synechococcus; species Synechococcus sp. R60.1. Next base: position 6,337 of record NZ_JANSIA010000079.1, read on the forward strand.
CCCAAGCCAACCTGGAAGGAGCTCAGATCGAAGGGTTAAAGCACAGCGGATCCCGGATTGCCGGCCTGATCTTTCCCGACGGCACCCCGATCAAGCCCTGGTGGTGGTAACAGGTGCCTACCGCTCACCCAATGAGCCAAATCCAAAGGAATCCCAAGATCCCCAAGCTGTTCTGCAAACCTGGATCACCATAGAAGTAGAGATACCTATGGGGTACAGCTATGGTTCTGGCAGAACAGCTCTCGACAAAACCGCTCACCGCCGACGAGCTGCGCAAAATGGATGCCTACTGGCGGGCCGCCAACTATCTGTCGGTCGGGCAAATCTATTTGATGGATAACCCGCTGCTGCGAGAACCCCTGAAACTGGAACACGTGAAGCCGCGCCTGCTGGGGCACTGGGGCACCACACCCGGGTTGAACTTCATCTACGTGCATCTCAACCGCATCATCAAACGGGAAAACCTCAATATCCTCTACATCACCGGCCCCGGCCACGGTGGCCCTGCTCTAGTGGCCAACACCTACTTGGAAGGCACCTACAGCGAGGTGTATCCCAACATCGGCCAAGACGCTGAAGGCATGCGCAAGCTGTTCAAGCAATTCTCCTTCCCCGGCGGCGTGCCCAGCCATGTAGCCCCGGAAACCCCCGGCTCCATCCACGAGGGGGGAGAACTGGGCTATGCCCTAGCCCATGCCTTTGGGGCGGCCTTCGACAACCCCGATCTGCTGGTGGCCTGTGTGGTGGGGGATGGAGAGGCGGAAACTGGGCCCTTGGCCGCTTCCTGGCATTCCAACAAGTTCCTCAACCCCATCCACGACGGGGCGGTGCTGCCGATTCTGCACCTGAACGGCTACAAGATCGCCAATCCCACTGTTTTGGCCCGCCTCAGCCGTGAAGAGCTGCAAAGCCTGTTTGTGGGCTACGGCTACAAGCCCTACTTTGTGGAAGGCTCCGAGCCGGCCCAGATGCACCAGTTGATGGCCGCCACTTTGGACACAGTGATCCACGAGATCCAAGAAATCCAGCAGCATGCCCGCAGCAAAGGGGATCCCACTCGTCCCCAATGGCCGATGATCATCCTGCGCACCCCCAAAGGCTGGACCGGCCCCAAAGAGGTGGACGGCAAAAAGGTGGAAGATTTCTGGCGCTCCCACCAAGTGCCCCTGGCGGATCTGGCCAAAAAACCGGAGCACCTCAAGGCTCTGGAGGACTGGATGCGCAGCTACAAGCCGGAAGAACTCTTCGATGAAAATGGCCGTCTGCTGCCGGAGCTGCAAGAGCTGGCCCCCAAAGGGGAAAAACGCATGGGGGCTTTGCCCCACGCCAACGGCGGCCTGCTGACGCGGGAGCTGAAAATGCCGGATTTCCGTCGCTACGCCGTGCCTGTCCCCCGCCCCGGCACCACCGAAGCCGAAGCCACGCGAGTGCTGGGGCAATTTCTGCGGGATGTGATGAAGCTCAACCCCCACAACTTCCGCCTCTTTGGCCCCGACGAGACGGCTTCCAACCGCTTGGATGCTGTGTTTGAGGCCAGCGACCGCACCTGGGTAGCTCCCATCTACGATTGCGACGAGCACCTCTCCCCAGATGGACGGGTGATGGAGATCCTCAGCGAGCACGTCTGTCAGGGCTGGCTAGAAGGCTACCTGTTGACCGGGCGACACGGGTTCTTCTCCTGTTACGAAGCCTTTATCCACCTGGTGGACTCCATGTTCAACCAACACGCCAAGTGGCTGAAAACCACCCGTCACATTCCTTGGCGGCGGCCCATCCCTTCCCTCAACTACCTGCTGACTTCCCACGTGTGGCGGCAGGATCACAACGGCTTTAGCCATCAGGATCCCGGCTTTTTGGATCACGTGGTCAACAAAAAGGCCGAAATCATCCGCGTCTACCTGCCCCCGGATACCAATACTCTGCTCTCGGTGGCCGACCACTGCCTGCGCAGCCGCCACTACGTGAATGTGATCGTGGCGGGCAAACAGCCGGCCCTGCAGTACCTGGATATGGATGCGGCCATCAAGCACTGCACCCAGGGCTTGGGCATCTGGGAATGGGCCAGCAATGATCAGGGTTCAGAGCCGGATGTGGTCATGGCCTGCTGCGGCGATGTGCCCACCATGGAAACCCTGGCGGCGGTGGACTTTTTGCGGCAGCACCTGCCGGAGATCAAGATCCGGGTGGTGAACGTGGTGAACCTAATGAAGCTGCAGCCGCCCAGCGAACACCCCCACGGCATTAGCGACAAGGAGTTTGTCAGTATCTTCACCCCCGACAAGCCCATCGTGTTTGCCTTCCACGGCTATCCTTGGCTCATCCACCGCCTCACCTACCGCCGTCCCAACCACCACAACCTGCACGTGCGCGGCTACAAGGAGGAAGGCACCACCACCACCCCCTTCGACATGTGCGTTCTCAACCAGGTGGATCGCTTTAACTTGGCCAACGACGTCTTGGAGCGGGTGGATCGCTTCAAGTACCGGCGGGATCACGTCCAGCAGCTTATCCGGGACAAGCTGGTGGAGCACAAGCAGTACATCTGCAAACACGGGGAAGATCTGCCGGAGGTGCGCAACTGGAAGTGGCCCTATTGAAGGGATCCCCACTCAACTAACTTTCGCCTCTGAGCTCTGGCAGGATAGAGTTTTCTTGGGCTCTGCCTGCCGGAGTTTTCTGAAGTCTAGAGGTTGAGAGTGTGAGGGGTTCAGAAAGAGTGGATGCGGATACCCTTCCCGATCTGGAGCTGGAAGAGACGGAGTGGGGAGGGATGGCGCTCTCGCTGGGGCTGGGTTTGGCCCTCTCGACCCTTGTGATCGGGATCCGCCCCCAGGTGGTCGTTCCTTTTGGATTGAGCGCGTTGGGTTCGGCCCTGCTGGGATCCCTGCTCATCCCCGGGTTGCGGCGCTGGAAGGCGGGGCAAGTGATCCGCCAGGAGGGGCCCCAATCCCACCAGAAAAAAGCAGGCACACCCACCATGGGCGGGATCAGCTTTTTGCCCGTGGGGCTACTGGTGGCCGGGATCTGGAAAGGCCTACGGCCCGCTTACGCGAACGGCTGGGATCCCCATTGGCTGGCCGTCGCGCTGCTCACGCTGGCCTACAGCTTTGTCGGCTGGCTGGACGATTGGCTGGTGATCCGACAGCAATCCAACAAGGGGTTGTCTCCCAAACACAAGCTGTTGCTCCAGGTGGGAGTTGCCCTTGGGTTTTGTGTCTACCTGGCCTGGCAGGGGATCCCGACCAGTCTGACCTTGCCGGGGATAGGCACCCTCTCTCTGGGCTGGCTGTTCTGGCCCTTAGCCCTGTTTGTACTGGTGGGCACCAATAACGCCGTGAACCTCACCGATGGCATGGATGGCTTGGCGGCAGGGGTGGTGGCCATCCTGCTGATTGGGCTGGGGCTCCTTCACAGGGATCCAGAGCTATCGGTGTTGGCTTTCACCCTGAGCGGTGCCTGCTTGGGGTTCCTGGTTCACAACCACCACCGGGCGCGGCTGTTCATGGGCGATACCGGATCCCTGGGGTTGGGGGGTGCTCTGGCCGGGTTGGCGCTGCTGGGGGATCAGCTCTGGGCCTTGGCCCTGATGGGGGGAGTGCTGGTGGCAGAGGCGCTGTCGGTGATGCTGCAGGTGGGCTACTTCCAATACACCAAACGCAAAACCGGCACAGGCAGACGGCTGTTGCGCATGTCGCCCTTGCACCACCATCTGGAGCTGGGGGGCTGGTCGGAGGTGCAGGTGGTGGGATCCCTCTATGGGATAACGGCGCTGCTGGTGGGGCTGGGCTGGGCCTGGTGGCACTGGACCGGAATGTGAGTTCGAGCTGGGGATCCACCGGGATTCCAATGGGGGCCTGACCTCAAACGGGTTGTTCGGCGTGGGAAATGGCCACCGGCAGATCGGCCCCCACCCGCTAAGTCCCAGGATCCCTTCTGTTGTGAGGAAAACGCAAAGATTACTGACCGATGTTTGTTCCCTGTCAAATTTCCAACTGAATCTTTTACATTCACCGTTGCAGATCGGGGATCGCTGTAACGTATGGATATGAACTTAAGTTAACATTGCCTTCCCCTGTAACCCAGTTGGAGGCCTCTAAAAGGAGTGTAATCTCATGATGCCGAGTGGCTCCAAAAATTCCGATAGGCCAGCGGCACAGTCAGGGCACAGCGATTTGGTCTCCGACCCGCCGATGCAAGCGGCTCCTTCTCCGGCAGGTGCTGCTGAGCTTTCCTCTGCGCGGCCGTACGTGGTGTTGCACGGCCATTTTTATCAGCCGCCTCGGGAGGATCCCTGCCTCAACCGCATTCAGCGACAGCCGAGCGCCAGCCCCTTTCACGACTGGAACGAGCGCATTTGGGCGGAATGTTACCGCCCCAACGCCTTTGCCCGCGTTCTGGACGACCAAGGACGGGTGGTGCGTATTGTCAACAACTATGAATTCTTGAGCTTTAACTTCGGCCCTACTCTCCTCTCTTGGCTAGAGGAGCATGACATTGAAGTTTACCAGCGCATTTTGGCCGGCGACCGTCTCAGCGCTGAGCGGCTGGAGGGTCATGGCAATGCCATCGCCCAAGTCTACAACCACGTCATCCTGCCCCTGGCCAACGAGCGAGACAAGTACACCCAGATCCGCTGGGGAATTGCCGATTTCCAACACCGCTTTGGGCGCCATCCCCAGGGGATGTGGCTGGCCGAAACCGCCATTGATGCAGCAACGGTCACGGCCTTGGTCGAATGTGGGATCCGCTTCGTCATTTTGGCCCCCAGCCAAGCGCAGCGCATTCGCCCCTTGGGACAAACGGAGTGGATCGATGTCAGCCAAGGCCAGATCGATCCCCGTCGGCCCTACCGCTGCTTTACCCCCGATCGGGAGGGGTACTTGGATATTTTCTTTTTCGATGGCCCCATTTCCCGTGACTTGGGCTTTGGGGATATCGTCTACAGCACCCACTCTCTGGCGGAGCGGATCCGTTCCGCTCTGCGACCGGACAAAGAGGGGGAAGCCTATCTGATCAACTGTGCCACCGATGGCGAGACTTTTGGCCACCACAAGCGGGGTGTAGAACGCACGCTGGCCTATGCCTTTTGCGAGGAATTTCCCCGCCGGGGCTGGCAGGTGGGCAACTACAGCCATTTTCTCAGCCAACATCCCCCCACTTGGGAGGTGCAACTGAAACCGGTCACCGCCTGGAGCTGCGCCCACGGGGTAGGACGGTGGTCGCGAGACTGTGGCTGTGGAGCGGTGGGAGGGTGGCACCAACGCTGGCGGCAACCGCTGCGGGAGGCCCTCAACTGGCTGCGGGATCAGCTGGCCGAGATCTACGAGACGGAGGCCAGAGCCTACCTGCGGGATCCCTGGCTGGCGCGGGATCGTTACATCGAGGTGATTTTGGATCGGGAGCGCTGTGATGCCTTTTTGCAGGAGCACCAAAGCCACCGCCTCACCGCTGAAGATCGGGTGCAAGTGCTGCGCCTGTTGGAGATGCAGCGCTACAGCCAGTTGATGTTCACCAGTTGTGGCTGGTTTTTCGAGGAGCTATCCCGTCCTGAAGGGGTGCAGATCCTGCGTTACGCGGCACGGGCTATCCAGTTGGCAGCAGCAGTGGCGGATGTCAACCTAGAAGAGGAGTTTTTGCAGCGCCTGAGCAAGGCCCCCAGCAACCTCGACCTCTACAGAGACGGCAAGGGGGTCTATTGCGCCTTGGTGCGCCCCAGCTTGATCAGCCCGCAACGGCTGGTGGCTCAGCACGCCATGTTTTCCCTGTTTAACGGGATCCCCCGTTCCCAAGGATATGTGCTGGATCAAGTGGATCAAGAGCGCCTGACGATAGGCGGGTCGACACTGGCTATCGGGCGGGTGAAGCTCACTTTTCCCACCACCCGCGAAGAGCACGACCTGATCTACGCCGTGCTCCACCTCGGCGGCTGGGACTTTCAATGTGGCGTCAAGCCGTTTGCTGGGCGGCGCATCTACGAGCAGATAAAAGCGCGGCTGCTGGCCGGATCCCACAGTCGGATACAGATGATCCTGACCCTGCAAGACCTATTTGGGCCGGAAACCTTCGACCTGAACGCCCTCGACGACGAAGATCGGCAGCAGATGATGCGCTGGCTCACCCAAGATACCCTAGACCGCCTGGCCCAGCTCTACCGCCAAACCTACCTGGACAATTACGGGGTCTTGATGGCCTTTCGGGCCGACGGCCTGCCGATCCCGGAAGAGTTGTTGGCTGCCGCTCAGATCACCCTCAACCAACGCCTGTTGACCAGTTTGCGGGCGATGGAAATGGAAGAGGGCAAGCGGGATCACCTGCTGGAATTGCGGGCAATTGTGCGCGAGGCCGAGCAGTTGGGGTGTCAGTTGCGGCGGGAAGAGGCAGCCCGGGTTCTGGATCGGCTCCTACAGCGGGGGATGTGGCACCTTGCCCACGCTTTTGAGCCGGAGACCTTCGGCGAACAGCTCTACAACCTGGAAGAATGGCTGCAATTGGCTGCAGACCTGCGCCTGCCCATCAACTTGGATCGCCTGCAAGAGCTCTATCTGACAGCGCTGGAGCGTCAAATTGGCCCGCGTTGCCCAGCTTGGCCCCAAGAAGACTGCCGAGACATTTCTGCCGAAAACCTGCACCGCCTCTTACAGGTTGGGCAGCGAATTCGGGTCAACGTCAATGCCTGGCTGCGTCACCTACACCCCCAAAATTAAACCCCCAAGATTAAGTTGAGAGCTCAGTGAACTTTAAAGCCATCGGGATGACAGGATTCGAACCTGCGACCCCTTCGTCCCGAACGAAGTGCGCTACCAAGCTGCGCTACATCCCGACTGACAGGCCCCTTTAACCGCCCGCCGAAGCTCAACAAGTATAGCACGCCGGCTACGGACAATGAGGACAAGGGATCCCCAGCAGAGAAGGGGATCCAATCTGCGCTAAGCTGCAAAAATCCCCCCTCTCGTCAGCCCAAGTATGAGTCAGTCTAAGGGTTTTCGCAAATCCAAGCCTGAGAAAAAACCGGCCAGCTCCAACACTGCCAAGCGTAAGGAAGCCGCCCAACGGTACGACGAGCTGAAAGCCAAGGGGATGCCGGAGTTCAACATCTTTGCCCGCCGTCGCCAGCCCGCGCCTGGCCAGCCCAATCCTTGGCTGCCGGTGGGATCCCTGGCAGTGGGACGTTCCAGCGCCATTCACCAGGCCATTTTCCAAAATGAGGAAGAACTCAAAAAAGCAGCCGTCAGGCTGTTCCCCCGTCTCGGCAAGGTGAAAGATGACCTGGAGTTTGGGTTTCGCCTCAAGGACAAGGACTTCCAAGACGAGCCGATCCAGGTGGCGATCCGTCCCCAGCCTTCACCCCTTCAAGTCTGGATGGCCAAAATCCGAGGTTGGTTGGGCCTCTCCGGCAAAGGAACCTCCAAAAAAGCTTAGACCGCCGCAAAGGCTCTGGGCAGCCAGCCCAAAATCAGAGGGTTGACCACCTCTGGGCGCTCGTCGTGGGGGCAATGGCCTGTATTGGGAATGGGCAAGAACTGGTAGTCGATCCCTTTCACGTGGTTTTGAAAGCCGCGACCCCGTTGAATGGGCGTCCAGGGATCCCCCTCTCCCCAGAGCACCAACAGCGGGCAGCGCACCTGAGGCAATAGGGCTTCAGGAGTTGGGCCAGGGGGAGCGGTGAGAATCGAGGCAAACACCTGCTGAGCGCCCACATCACAGGAAGGGGCATAGAGAATCTCCACCAGCTCATCCGTAATGGCGGCGGGGTTGCGGTACACCTGCTCCAGAGTTGCGCGAATACGCTGCCGCTGCCGCACCCGATCGAACAAAAACGGCCCCGTCACCGGAGAAGCCGCCAGAGCGGTGAAAACACTCATGAAAAGGCGGAAAATCGGGCTGAGCTCATGGGAGCGATGGTTCAATCCCCCGGCGCAGTTGAGCAACACTGCTCCTGCTGTTAACTGGGGATGCCGGGCAGCCATGATCAAGCTGAGCAAGGCACCGATGGAATTGCCGATAAATACAGCAGGCTGCTGAATGTGCTGCTGCCAAAAATCCACCAGCAACTCCGCCCACAGATCCAAGGTGTAGGGGAGAGCAGGCTTGGCCGAGCCGCCAAACCCCAGCAAATCCAGGGCATAGACCCGGTATCCTGCCGCAGCCAGCACGGGGATGTTGTGCCGCCAATGGCCGATGGAAGCCCCAAATCCATGCACCAAGACCAGCGGGGATCCGGATCCCTGCACCACATAGCGAATGGCATGTCCGCGCCAGCTCCAGACTTGGGGAGCAAAAGGAGCAATGGCATCAACCGCAGAACCGGCAGAAGAAGCAGTCAGCACAGCCTGAAAACAGACCCAGTTAAAGATGTAGGTAGAAACTCAGAGCCATCCCTGTTCATCATAGCTTCGGAATGCCTTTGTCTCCCGTCTCTACTGCCCTGCCTGCTGCTGCAGTTGCGGGTTCAGGTGCCGCCGAGGTGGGGTTGGGCCGGTCAACATGGGACGAAAGCATGCTGGACTTCTTGGGATCCCCGCCCTTGGCTGGATGGCATAGCACCCGGGGATCAGCTAGAAATCGCAGGAGCCCCGCACTGTGCCCGTAGGGTCACTGCCGGGAGGAATGCGCTTTGATGAAGTACAATGAACTTATGAGCCAAGTCCTGACCATCTCCTGCAAGCTCAAGGTGTCCCCGTCGCAAGCCGCTAAATTGGACGCGACGATGGATGCCTTTGTGCAGGCACTGAACTGGGTCAACCAGAACACGCCGGAGAAGATCGTCAACGCGGTCAAACTGCAATCCCTTTGCTACTACGAGATT
>NZ_JANSIA010000080.1:0-15074 GCF_047461835.1 Synechococcus sp. R60.1
TGGTAGTAATCCGTACTGAACATATTATACATTATTTTCAGTATAGTTGAGCTTATTATTGACTAGAGTCATGCTCTCAAGCTAACAACCACGTTCTTGGGTGTGGTCACCGGGAGCAGCTCTGCGCAGCGCAGCCAACCGAAGATAGGTACCTTGATGCGGTTGCCAGAAGTGCGAATACTCCCTTCCAGGTAAAAGCTGTCTCGCACTCCCTTGCGTTTGAAGCGGGGAAACTTCCCCAACCCACCCCGCCAGCGCTTAAGGGCTTGCTCCAAGTTGCGTAATGCCTGCTGAGGGGCGCATTTGGAGACCTGGTAGTACCAGCGATGTTCTTTCTTCACCTCGGCCACTAGGCGCTTGTGCAGGTCAATGGCGGTGGGAAGTTTTTGCTGGTTCTCCAGGGCTTGCCGACAGACTTCTAAGCCCCAGTTATAGGCGTGGCGGGCTACCCCAGCGTGTTGGGCGGCTAGAGTTGTTTGCTTGCGGTTAAGAATGAGTTGCGTCCGAAAACCCAGTAACATGCCCGCCACACCGCAAAGCGTCCATGAGTTCCGTGAAGCTTTCGGCTTGGCGCTCACAAGCCCCCTTTAGCTTTAGGTAACTCATGTTGACTACTGTAGGCTTTTCGGCCTGCTGTTGTCAGCCTCTGGTTTTGTCTGCTGGTTTTGCTGGGGTTGGGGGGGTGGGGACGGCCAGCAGGGATCCCCTGCCACGGGTTGGATGTGCAACTCCAGGTAGCCGGTGGCCGGATCCGGTTGACGGGAGAAGCGATACTCCGGGCTGTCGGCGAGGACAATTTCGGCGGTGGTGTAGATGAGGCAGCCGGGGCGCAGGTGTCCCCCCCAGGTTTGGCCTCGGGCATCGGCAACGGTGAGATGGAGATGGACTCCGTCAGGGCACAGGGATCCACTCAGGGCCAGGATCTCCAGGCGTTCCGACAACAGGTGATCCCCCGTTTGGTCGGCCAGGCGCAGGGTGGCTTGGCTAAGGCTGCCGACGGCGCTGAGGACAAACCCCGCTTGCAAGGGCTGCTGCCGGGCCACTCGCTCCAGTTCCTGCTTGAGATCTTGGCCGGGGAAGAGGCGCAAGGGATAAATCTTGAGGGATCCCGGTGGCATGGGCTGGAGCTCTTGGCGGCGGGAGGAGCGGATCCCGGGTCGCCAGCCGGGCTTAACCACCGGGCGGGAGCGAGCGATCACCAAGCAGTCATCCGGCAGAGGGTAGCGGGCAGGGATGGTGGAGCCGGCGGCAATGGTGACATTGGATCCCACCTGCAAAGGAGCCACCAGAACCGAGTTGGCGCCTGTTTTGCTGCGATCCCCAATTTCGGTAAAGTGCTTTTGCTGGCCGTCGTAGTTGGCGATGATGGTGCCCGCCCCGATGTTGACCTGGGATCCCAGCTTGGCATCGCCCAGGTAGGCCAAGTGGGCGGCGTTGCTGTGGGATCCGATCTGGGCATTTTTGGTTTCCACAAAGTTGCCGATGCGGCAGTGATCCCCAATCTGGCTGTGGGGGCGCACGTGGGCGTAGGGGCCTATCCAGACGTGGTTGCCGATGCGGCTGTGGCTGACCACCGAGTAGAGAATGTGACACCCAGATCCAATCTCGCTGGACTCGATCCAACTGCCCGGCCCCAGGCGGGTTCCCGAGCCAATGCGGCACACCCCTCGCAGATGGGTTTGGGGCTCGATCACCACATCGGGGGCCAATTCCACCGTTTCCTCGAGGCTGCTGCTGTCGGGATCCACAAAGGTGACCCCGGCTTCCATCCAGGCTTCCTTGAGGCGATCCTGCAAAATCTGGTACGCCTGGGCCAGTTGGCGGCGGTCGTTGATGCCCACAATTTCTTGCGGATCGGCAACATCCAGAGCGATGGCTTTGCCCACCCGCTTGACGGCATCCGTTAGGTAGTACTCCTGCTGTGCGTTGTTGCTGTTGAGATGGGGCAAAACCTGAGCCAGAGCCGGCCAGTGGAAACAATACACCCCACTGTTGATGCGGCGATTTTGCCGTTGGGCCGGGGTGCAGTCTCGCTCTTCCACCAGTTCCAGCACCCGCTGTTGGGCATCGCAAAATACCCGCCCATAGCCATAGGGATCCGCCACCTGAGCCGAGAGCAAGGTTACCTCTGGGTTCATCTGGCGGTGGCGCTCCACCAGAGCTTGCAGGGTTTCTGCCCGCAGCAGGGGCACATCCCCGTTGATCACCAGCAGATCCCCCTGAAAATCGCCCAGGACGGGCAACAGCTGTTGAACGGCGTGTCCGGTGCCCAATTGCTGGGCCTGCTCCACAAATTCAACCGGGTACTCCCGCAGGGCTTGGCGCACCTGCTCCTGTTCATAACCCACGACCACCAGACAGCGGTGGGGCTTTAACGTCAGCACCGTGCGCAGCAGCCGCTCGATCAAAGACAGGGATCCCAGCTTGTGCAGCACCTTGGGCAGCCGTGATCGCATCCGGGTACCTTTGCCCGCTGCCAAGATCGCTACCGATAGCTCCCGCTCTGCCATGTTCCTTCCCCGAACTGCCCCCATCAAGTATAGGCGGCGGGATGCTGCTCAAAAATCTTCTGAGGTTGGATCCAAGTTCCTGAGCCCTGTGCGGCCAAAACTGAGCTAGCTTAATGGCACATCTAGCTGGTGCAGTCTATGGCCGAGAGCAGGGATCCTGATACGCCCCCACAGGATCGTCGGCGGTTAATCCGAGAGGTGGCCGGTTGGCTGGCGATGCTGGGGGTGCTGATCCCAGGGTTGCAGCGCTTCTATATGAGGCACCAACGCTGGGGCTGGGGCTACTTGGTGGTGGGGCTGATGGTGTTCGTTCCTTCCATCCCGCTGCAGATCCTCAGCTACGGGGTACGCGCCCTTTGTTTGCTGGAAGGGCTGTGGATCCTGACCATGAGCAATGCCGATTTCGATTTTCGATTCAATCGAGGGTTGATCGAGCTGGAATGGACCAGTGTGGAAGGGCGAGAAGCCCGGGATCCCGAACAGCAGTTGGAAAGCCAGTTGAAACAGGGCTTGATCACCCGCGCTGAATATGAGGAGCGCCGCCGGCAAATCCGCAAGATTTCCTGACGCAAGCATCTGCCTGGATAGACAGCCCGATAGATGGATAATGGTTCTGGTGTTGATTTTCCCGGCAATAGCTCCTGCCCGAGCTGGGCTCCTTCCTCTCCCCTGTTATCTTGCACCGTCCTTTTGCCTTATGTTGCCAAATCCTCCTCTCGTAGCCATCCCCCTGTTCTCCATCGCGGCAGCCATGCTCTTGGTCTATCTGCCCATGGGGGTGGTGGGCTATGCCCGTGCCCGCGTTGGCTACGACCTGCATGCTCCTCGGGCTATGTTTGATAGGCTACCTCCCTACGGGCAACGGGCCACCTGGGCCCACGCCAACGGGTTTGAGACCTTTGGGATGTTTGCGGCAGCAGCGTTGATCGCCTACATCACCGGCCCACACCCGGATCCCTGGTATTTTGGCCTCAGCGGAGATGAAGGGGTAGCTGTGCTGTGTGGGGTGTTTCTGCTGGCGCGGCTGCTCTACAACTTTTTCTACATTGCCGATATTCCCATTGGGCGATCCCTCTCCTTCTTGGCGGGATCCCTGGCCACGTTGGGCCTGTTGCTGATTAGCCTGCTGCCTTTTCTCGGCACCGGCCTGGCCTAATCTGGCGAGAGAAACTCCCCCGTCATTTGTTGAGCCTGCCGGTACCCTGGCCCAACCTGCGATACTGGAAAAGGACTTCGTCCTGCTGTCGCCAACGGCGTCCTCTGGGTGCCTCTCTTTTGTCCCACGGCCCACTACGCAACGGTCAGCCATGTACACTCTGGAACTGCTCCTGAAAGGGAACCCTGCCCCCATCGTTGTCCACCAAAAAGAGGAAGAAGCGGCCAACCGGGCCTACCAAAGCATCGTCAATGCTCTGCAGAGTGGATCCCCTCAGAGTTTGGAGCTGACCTGCGACCGCACTGGCAAAAAGGTGTTCCTGCTCACCGGTGAGCTATGTGGCGTGCAAATGACTTCCAAGTCGGGCGGCGCCAGCCCCATGGGAGCCCGTCCCGGTTTTTTGGCCCAGTTGCAAAGCTGAGGACAGCCCTTTTCTCTCTGCCGCTAAGGGATCCCCATGTCTGAGGTGGCCATTCGGGTGGAGAGCCTGACCTTTGCTTGGCCGGAACGTCCGCCGGTTTTGCAGGCGTGCAGTTTTGTCATTCCCAAGGGCCAGTTGTGGATGCTGTTGGGGCCCAATGGCAGCGGCAAGTCCACTTTGTTGCAACTGTTGTCCGGATCCCTGACCCATCCCCAGCCCCTTTCGGGCCACCTGGAGATTCGCGGTCGGCTGGGCTATGTGTTTCAAAACCCGGATCACCAACTGTTCATGCCCACGGTGGGAGCCGATGTGGCCTTTGGCTTGGGAGCAGAGGCTCTGACCTTGGCGGAAATTCACCAGCGGGTGGAAACAGCCTTGGAGCAAGTCGGATTAAAGCACCTGATCCGTCGGCCCATCCACGGCCTCAGCGGCGGACAGAAGCAACGAGTGGCAGTGGCAGGGGCTTTGGCCCGGCGCAGCGAGGTGCTGCTTTTGGACGAGCCGACAGCCCTGTTGGATCCCGACAGCCAGGCGGATTTGCTGCGGTGCATCCGGCAACTGGTGGATCAAGAAGGCATCACCGCCCTCTGGGTAACCCATCGGCTGGCGGAACTGGAATGGGCAGATGGGGCGATTTTGCTCTCGGAAGGTCAAGTGCGTCAACAGGGATCCCCAGAGCAGGTGCGGCAACGGATTGAACAACTGTTTGGGGCCTGAGGGATCCCTGCGCATCCTGATCCCAAAGAGATCGCGAAAGCGTAGCTGCACCCCCCGGGTGTCCCTGTTTAGAATAGGTAATGTATCCGGTTGATCAATTCGGTTGGCACAAGGTCATTATCCTGGACTCATTCCTCATCTGGATCGGCTGGTTTTTACCTGTTGATCCTCGGTTACACCGAATCCCTACAGGTTCTGCGTCAACCGGTTATATCAGCGGGCCACCGGCCCCATCTAGTCTAAAGGAGCTTGAGAACATGGGACTGTCTGAAGTGATCGCCAAAGAGCTGGAAAATGCTCGCAACGTCTGCTCTGAGTACGGCGAAGGGGATCCCCACTGCCGTGCGGCCTGGGATGCGGTTGAAGAAGTGCTGGCAGCTCGCAGCCACCAGCCGAGGACTCCCAGCAGCCTAGAGCAGCACTGCGCTGAAAACCCAGATGCTGTTGAATGCCGGGTCTACGATACCTGATTCTCGGGAACCCCACAGAGTGGATGCTCTCTGTCGATTCCGTAGCGATCGACGGGGTTTCCTACTGGGGATCTCCGACAAAATCCAGCGGCCTGCCGGATCCCTGCCGGTAGGCTTTGCTTTCTTGGACTGGAAGGCTTGACTGGGTGCGGTTTCAGGCGCGACGTACAGAGCGCTTTCTTTTTAGGGTCATTTTGATTCAAACCAGGACACTGCACCCGCACTTAAAACGTTAGATGCACAGGGCCAGAAGGCTTTTCCCAGTACCTCGGTCGCCTTGTCCCAACCTGAAACGACTATGAAATTGTGACCTGCATCATTGCCATCCATCAAAACCAGGACAGGGATTCATCAAACTTATGGCTTATGGGATCCCCAGTGCCGGTGGAGAGCGTTTTTCACGAAGAAAGCCTCTGAGCAGAATCAGCTCGCAGCCATTGCCCCACCCACAAGGCGAAAGCTATTCCCAGCAGCACCAGTTGGGGGAGCAGCGTCTGCCAAGTGGGATATATGCCCAGCCAGCGCAGCTTTGGGATCCCAACAAGAGGAGTGATGGGCAGCCAGTCCGCCACCTGCAGAGCGTGCAAGCCACTGCCCAAAAACTTAAAGCCCAAGTAGAAAATCAGCAGACTTAGACCCCGGAAAAAAACTCCCAGCGGCAATTTCAGCCCCACCTGCAGCAGCAAGATCGCCAGTGCCACCAACACCAGGGATCCCAGGCCGATCCCCAGCCAAAAATCTTTTGCCGAGAGGGAAGGGGCCAACCCCACATAAAACAGCACCGTTTCCGCCCCCTCGCGAAACACCGCCACAAAGGCCAGAAAAGCCAAGGAAAAAACCTGACCCGTGGCCAGTGCCGCCTGCGCCTGTTCCCGCACAAAGGTTTGCCAAGAAGCCACTGCAGCCCGGCGGTGCAACCAAAGGCTGACCGAGAACAACAAACCTGCTGCCACCAGCCCGGTGATCCCTTCCAGCACCTCTTGTCGCGTGTGGGTGAGCATCTGCTGGAAAAACAGCTTCACCAGCAGGCCGAGCATCACCGCTGCCAGCAAGCCCGCGGATCCCCCTATCCACACCCAGCGCTTCTGAGCCGATTGCCCGCTCTTGCTCATAAGGGCCAGCAGTGCCACCAGCACCAAGAGAGCTTCCAGGCCCTCCCGCAGCAGAATCGAAGCAGCATCCAGGAACGTGTAGTCCGACATAGGCTCACCCAGACAGGCGGCTCAGTTTTAGCTGGAGCCAAGAGGATTTCTAAGTGGTGGCTGGGATGAACTTGAGGGCAGCAGAATTGATGCAGTAGCGCAAACCCGTGGGTGGGGGGCCATCCCGAAACACGTGCCCCAAATGCCCGCCGCAGTTGGAGCAGTGGACTTCTGTGCGGGGCACAAACAATTTCCAGTCCGTCTTGGTACCGATCACATGGGGAGCAATCGGCTCCCAAAAGCTGGGCCAACCGGTGCCACTGTCGTACTTGGCCGCCGAGGAAAACAGCTCCTGCCCACAGCCGGCACAGACGTAGATGCCCGCAGCTTTGTTGTCGTAGTAAGCGTTGCGGAAGGGGGGCTCAGTGCCCTCTTGGCGCAGCACATAGTATTGCTCTTCGGTGAGCAGTTGCCGCCACTCGGCGTCGGTTTTGGTGAAGGGATAAGTCTGTTGGGCCATTGCTCTTTGCTCTCCTGCCAAGCTGAGGGGTGCTGTGACGAACCCGGCCACTGCCGAGGTCAATAGCTCGCGTCGTCGCATCGTGAGGTTCATCTGTCGTCGCTGTGTGAGTGACAGGGAGGCGATCCCTGCTCAGAGGGATCCATCCGCCTTTGTCCGCCACCTGTGGGTTGAGACCTGCAAGCAGGTTACCCGTATCTTAACCCTTCTTTACGCTCCCTTCTGCAAAACAGGGAGATAGCCAGTATTCTATGGGTTCCATTGGCAGCTTCTATCCCCAGCTTCAGGCGCCATCCCGTTACAATGAGCGCAGGTGGGCTGCTTGTCCAACCCTAGACGAGTAATGGAGTTCTTCCTATGCTGCTGGTCGGCTCAGGTGCAAAGTTTGTGCAGCAACTGGAGCAATCTGGGGCTTTGGCCATCTTTGTAACCCCAGAGGGGGGATCCGAAGGGCACTACCTGCGGCGGCTGCGCGGAGCTGGGTATGAGGTGGTCACCCTCTCCAGTAAGGGAATCGGGGATCTGGCCAGCTATTTGACGTGCATTCATGGGGTACGGCCTGCCACATTGGGCAAGTCGGAGCGGCGCACCTATTTTTTCCCGGCGTTGATCGAGCAGTATCGGGCCACCTTGCCCCCAAAAGCTAAGGGGTTGGTGTTTTGGTTTTACGAGGGGCATGTGTTCAGCCAACAGGAACTCTCCTACCTGGTGAAGCTGAGTCGGGAAGACAAGGGAGTGAAGTTTGTGGTGGAACTGGGCCGAGAACGGTCAATTCGTTGGCAACCTCTGCAGAGCGCCTGAACCTCTCTTCAGGATCCTGGAAATTTCTTTGCTACCATCTCAAGTAGATGGCCTGCGGCTCAGATCCCCATCCTGCTAGCGGTTTCTCGTGCCTGTGACCTTGCCAACCGCCTCGCTGCAACAGGGTACTTGGTTTAAGCTGATCTGCGGCGCAAGTTTCCACCACTTGCCCTCGGTTCGGGAGCTGGCTTTCCTTTACACGCTGGCCGGGGCAGATTGCATTGATGTTGCTGCCGATCCGGCCATTGTGCGGGCCGCTCAAGAAGGGATCCAACGGGCACAAGCCGAAGATCCCCAGGCGGGGTTCCCTTGGTTGATGGTCAGCGTCAATGACGGCGAAGACGTCCATTTCCGCAAGGCGGTGCTGACGGCTCCCGTCTGTCCTGCCGACTGTCCTCAGCCTTGTCTGGCAGTTTGTCCCCCTCATGCTTTGACCCAGGCAGCCCTTCCTGCTCAAGTCCACATCCAGACAGAGCTGTGCTACGGCTGTGGGCGCTGCGAGCCGGTTTGCCCCCACCGGCGCATTGCTACCTTCGGCTACCAAGTGGCTCTGTCAGAAGTTTTGCCGCCTTTGGTCGAGCTGGGCATTCAGGCGGTGGAGATCCACACCTGCATTGGTCGCCAGAGGTCATTCGAGCAATTGTGGGGATCCCTGAAGCCCTGGCTACCTCAGCTCCAGGCCATCTCGATTAGCTTTAACGATGGCCCGGGCCTAGAGGCTTATTTGAGGGATCTGCTGGCCCTCATGGATCCCTTGCCGGAGGTGTTGATCTGGCAGGTGGATGGCCGGCCTATGAGTGGGGATATTGGAGCTGGCACCGGCAAAGCTGCCCTAAAGTTGGCCGAGAAGGTACTGAATATGGGCCTGCCAGGCTATGTGCAATTGGCGGGAGGAACCAATGCCCAAACGGTGCCGCTGTTGGATCCCCGGTGGCCGGTGGCGGGGGTAGCCTTCGGCAGCTACGCGCGACAGTTGGTGTCAGCCTATCTGGAAGAGCCAGCCCACAGCTCATCGGAGTCAGGATGGAATCCTGGATTGGTGGCAGGGATCCCGTTGGCCAAGCAGTTGGTGCAGCAAGTAAAGCGGCGTTCCCGTCAGCGGTGCAGAGCCCTTTCCATCGCTGATCAGCAAACCTGTTTTTCCCGCGTTTAACGACGTTGCTCAGCCATGAGTTTCCCCGTACAGCCCTCAACCCCAAGTCCGTCAGTGGATCCGGAAAGTGCTGAACGCACCGCTTGCGTCAGCGGCGCGGAGCACTCTTTTCCCGGCCAGGTTCAATACAGCGACGACCTGAGTAAGCTTTTGGATATCCTGCCTGCTCCGATTCGTGAGCGCCTAGAACAGCATCCCCACTTGGATCGGTTGGTGGAGGTGGTGCTGGATTTGGGTCGCCGCCCCGAAGCCCGCTTCCCCGGCTTTGCCGATTACCTTTCAGAAGACGTGATCACCCGGGCCGACTTGGATCAGGTGATCAGCCGGGTTGGAGAGTTCAGCAGTGACAACCGCGCAGGCATTGCCTCTACCCTGCACCGGATCAGTGCCATTCGCAACCGCCAAGGCACAATCATTGGCCTTACCTGTCGGGTGGGTCGCTGCGTTATCGGCGTGATCAGCATGATCCGCGACCTGGTGGAACAGGGGCGCTCTATGCTGTTGCTGGGCCGACCGGGGGTGGGTAAAACCACGGCCTTGCGGGAGATTGCCCGTGTGCTGGCCGATGAGCTGGGCAAACGAGTGGTCATTATCGACACTTCCAACGAGATCGCCGGCGATGGAGACGTGCCCCACCCGGGCATTGGCCGGGCCAGACGGATGCAGGTGGCCAGCCCAGAGCTGCAGCACAAGGTGATGATCGAGGCGGTGGAGAACCACATGCCCGAAGTGGTGGTCATCGACGAGATCGGCACCGAACTGGAAGCCTTGGCCTCTCGTACCATTGCCGAGCGGGGGGTACAACTGGTGGCCACTGCCCATGGCAACCGCATCGACAACCTGATCAAAAATCCCACCCTCTCAGACTTGGTGGGCGGGATCCAATCGGTCACCCTGGGAGATGAAGAGGCGCGGCGGCGCGGCTCTCAAAAGAGTGTGTTGGAGCGCAAAGCTCCCCCTACGTTTGAGATTGCCATAGAGATGCTGGAGCGATCCCGCTGGGTCATCCACGAAGATGTGGCCGCCACTGTGGATCGTCTCTTGCGCAACCGCGAGCCGCTGACCCAAACCCGCAGTTTAGACGAACACGGCCAGGTGGTGATAGTGCGGAGCACCGCTGGCGCAAACGGGCGCCCGGCTCTATCTGGCCCCCAATGGCCCCCTGCCGGCAGCACAATCTCCGCAGCACGGGAGCGGGGAGGATGGCAACGCTCTGGACGGATGGAAGCTCTGCCTTCAGAGCCGCTTGAAAGTCGCTCGCAGCAGCAAGGAGAATCGGGTTTGCTCCTGGAGAGGCGAGAGGACTCCGTCCCGCTAACGCCGGCGGGATCCCGTCCTGCCCCTCAGGTGGTGGCCGAATCCAAAGCGGAATCCGGCTCTGATGAAGAAGATTTGGACTGGGAGGGATCCGCCCTAGCCCCGACAGGACGGCAGCAGAATCCGGATGGGCCGCTGATGATCTACCCCTACGGAGTGAGCCGCTTCTACCTGGAGCAGGTGATCCAAACCCTGAAACTGTCGGCGGATGTCACCAAAGATCTAGACGAGGCAGACATTGTCTTGGCCTTGCGATCCCAGGTGCGCAGCCGTTCCAAGATCCAGCAGATGGCCCACTCCCGCCAGATCCCGATTCACACCGTTAAGGCCAATACTCTGATTGCCCTGGCCCGCGCCCTGCGCCACATCCTCAACATCGAAAGCGAAGATGGATCCGATTCCGACCTGGAGCTGTTCATTCGCGCCAGCTCCGGTGATGAAACCGAAGCTCTGGAAGAAGCCCGCCTGGCGGTGGAGCAAATTGTCATTCCCAAGTCTCAGCCGGTGGAACTTTTGCCCCGTTCGCCTCTGATCCGCAAGCTCCAACACCAGTTGGTGGAACATTACCACCTGCGGGCCCAAAGCTTTGGGGAAGAGCCCAACCGCCGCTTGCGCATCTATCCCAACTAGCCCCACACGATAGCGCAGCCAATAGTCCAGCTCTAGAGAACCTCTATCCATTGAGCCGTCGTGGTTAGAGAGGAAGGACTCCGTCTCGCTTCTGTGAACGGGATCCTGGGTTAAGATTTGGCTACGCCAAGTGTGGTTTCCGCCGTTGCGACAGCGTTGCAGTTGTCGGCGCAGTGCCGTAGGTATAGCAGCAGGGTGCCCTAGGCATAGCATCATCCATCGCTACAGGGACAGCTAATGACTGCCACAGAGGTACGCTGGACTACTCGAGACATCGAGGCTCTGCCAGAGAATGAATGGATCCGCTACGAGATCATCGACGGAGAACTGCTGGTAACTCGCTCTCCTCATCACAAACATCAGCACATTATCGGGTGTTTGTTCTCCGCACTGCATCGGTGGTCGCTAGAAACAGGATTGGGAGAACCCTCAATCATGCCAGGGATCCTCTTTTCCGAATTTGATAATGTGTCTCCCGATGTTGTTTGGGTTAGTTATGAGCGGCTATCACAGATTCAAGATGAAGCAGGACATTTTCGGGGTGCCCCTGAGCTGGTGGTTGAAGTCCTATCACCTGGAAAAGTTCATGAGGATCGAGACCGCTTGGCAAAACGGAAACTCTACTCTGTGCATGGGGTGCAAGAGTACTGGATCGTCGATCGGCTGGCTCAGAGAGTAGAGGTGTATCGCAGACAACAGGCCCAGTTGGTCTTGGTAGAAACGCTGTTGGCTCAGGATGCGTTGTCTTCTCCCCTGTTGCCCGGCTTTGCCTGCGCGGTTGCTGAGCTGTTTACCTCTCGATCCTAAGCTCCAGCAGTGCAAGAGCCCATCCCCGGTACTCAAGCAACGAAGAGGGCTACTGCGTACTCTAGCCGGAAAAAGTGCGGCTTGGCCCTGGCCGAAACCGTTCTGGTGTAACAAGATGTTAAGGGCAGCATTTGCACCGGGATCCCTTCTGAAGGGGCCGGTCTTTTGCTGGCTCATGACCTACATTTCGCACACCTCCAAGGACACATAGCCATGTACAACAATCGTCGTGGTTTTCTTCGCTGGCTGGCTCTCAGTTTTGGCTCGTTGGTGGGTTGGTTACCTGGGTTTACCCGGCGCCGTTTTGCCCTGGCCCAGGGAACTGCTTCTGGCTCTAAGGCTTCTGAGCCGGAGTTTGTGAAAGTTGCCACTCTGGCCGATCTCAAAGATGGCCCCTTCAAGGTGGAAAACGCCTTTGGGAAAAACACCGCCACCCTCTGGCTGGTCGGGGATCCGCAAAAAGAAGATTCTCTGCTGGCTTTGGATGCCGCCTGTCCCCATGCGGGGTGTGATGTGAACTGGCGGGGGGAGAACTTTGTCTGCCCCTGTCATGGCTCGGCTTTTGCTGCCGATGGCAGCCGTACCCGTGGCCCGGCCAATGCAGACCTGGCCATCTACAAGGTCAAGGTGGAGAAGGGAGAAATTTTTGTAGCCAAAGCCTCATAAAGTTCTGGGCAGGCTGTGGGCTTTGAGGCCAGGCAAAAGGAGTCGGGTATCCGGATTGAGAAGACAATGGGCTGAGCTACCGAGGCTCTCCCTATGGCTCGTCCCTACCGCTATCTGTTCCTCTCCACCCCTGTTGGACCTCTGGGATCCGGGGCCGGTGGTGGTGTGGAGCTCAATCTTGCCAACCTGACGCGTGTCTTACTCCAGATGGGATCCCAAGTGCGGGTGTTGGCCCCTGTGGGATCCCGAATGGCGGAGTTGCCGGAGGAGGTGATCGAGCCGGTGGCGGGCCTTCCCCCGGCCTATGCGCAAACCCAGCGCCGCGATCAGCCGGTTCTGATCCACACCCCCTCTCTGCTGGCCAACCTGTGGCAGCGGGCTGCCCACCTGCAAGATCAGTTCGATCTAATCGTGAACTGGAGCTACGATTGGCTCTCGTTTTATTTGACGGATTTTTTCCGCACCCCGGTGGCCCACATTGTTAGCATGGGATCCCTCAGCGATGCCGTCGATCAGGCTCTAGAGCACATTGCCCATCGCTATCCTGGTCGGCTGGCGGTGCATTCGCGGGCGCAAGCCCAGACCTTTGCCTTTGCCCGAGCCGAGATGGCGGCAGGTCGGGATCCCTTTGTCTATCTGCCCTGCGGGGTGGATCTGCGCCTCTACGACTTTGTGCCCCAAGGGAATGGATCCCTGTGTTGGATTGGCCGCATTGCCCCGGAGAAGGGCCTAGAAGACTGTGCTGCCCTGGCCGAGAAGACGGGAAGGCCGGTGGTGATCCTAGGCCACCTGCAAGAGCCAGGCTACTGGCAGCAGATCCAAGAGCAGTACCCGCATGCCCAATTGGATTACCGAGGGTTTTTGCCCACCCCGCAAATGCAGCGGATCTTGGGGCAATGCTCAGCCTTGATCATGACCCCCAAGTGGGTGGAGGCCTTTGGCTTGGTGGCGGTGGAAGCTTTGGCCTGTGGCGTGCCGGTGATTACCTACCGCCGGGGTGGGCCCGCGGAAATTGTCAGCGATGGAGAAACCGGCTGGATCGTCGAGCCGGACAACGTGGCAGCTTTGGCAGAGGCTGTAGAGCGCCTAGATCACATCGACAGGAGCCGCTGTCGGCAACGGGCAGAAGAGCACTATTCCCTGGGCGCGATGGCAGAGCAGTTTCTGGCCTGGAGCAGGCAGATTGGCCGGGATCCCACCTGGGCAGCCCGCGAGGGAGGAGACAGGCAGTGGTACTATTAACTTACTTAATTCTGGCGAACTGTGTCAGACACGCAGCCCAACAACGGGAACGTTTTGACTTACGACGGGGAAACCATCATGACGACTGGGAAAGGATCTGTTGCGCTGGTGCGATCAGAGGTTCGTCGGCGGTCACAGGTTCTGGGAACGCAGGTGATCAGCCAGGGCAACGCAGCCCGGCTTGGGGTAGTCAGCGAAGTTTGGGCGGATCTGGAAGCCAAGCAGGTTCTGGTGCTGGGGGTGCTGGAAAAAGCCCTTGCCGGATCCCCCCGTTTGATGGAGCTGCGGCAAGTAACAGCGTTGGGTCAGGATGCAGTTCTTGTCCCCAGCGAAGAAGTTTTCGACAACTTGGACTTGGAGGGCCTGAGTCGCGTGGTTGGCAGCGAGGTGGTAACCGAAGAAGGGATCCGCCTCGGCAAAGTTAAAGATTTTGAGTTCAACTCCGTCTCCGGCATCATCACGGGTTTGGTGCTCTCCAACCTCGGCCTCACCTTTTTACCCGGCTTCATCCTCAGCACCTATCTGCTCTCCACCGATGAGATTGTCTCTGTGGGCGGGGATCGCCTTATTGTTGCCGATGGCGCTGAGACCCGCCTAACCCAACTGGCCAAGGGGATTTTGGAAACCCTGGGAATCGGCAAGCCCCCTTGGAAAGCCGGAGTTAGCCCTGCTCCTGCCCTGCCCAGTGCTGTCGAGAGTTCCGCCGTCGAGGAAGATTACGAAGAAGAATACGACGAGGAATACGAAGCCGAAGAAGAAGACGTTTACGCAGAAGAAGAGCCTGAACCTGAGCCGCAGCCTGTGCGTCCTCGTCCACCTGAGCCCGCACCCGCCCCCGAACAACCGGCTTGGGAACAGGAGTATGCCAAAGAAGAGGCCCCTCCTTCTGAGCCTGCCCCTCCTCCTTCCAGCTCCACTCCTGTGGATGGTGATCCCTGGGAAGATAAGGCCGGGGAGCCCACTTGAGTTGCCGGGCTTGTATCAACTCCCCTCTGCGCTCGGGATGGTCACGTCAACCGAGAGCACGGCCCTTACCCCTGGCGCTAGGGCTGCTTCTTGCGCCAATCTCCCACTTTTTTCTGCCAAGGGGCAAAGGGATCCCCTGTCCGTCATCCCGGCAGGGCAGGATCGGCTTCGGCCAAGAAGCGCAAAGCCACCGACAAAAAGGTCTGCGGCGCTTCAATGTGCGGAAAAGCAGCCCCTGGCAACCGGTATATCGGCACCTCCGGGCGCAAAGCGCGATACCGCTCTGCCTGTTCTGGGCCGGTGAGACGATTTTGTTCTCCCCAGACCAGAGCCATGGGCTTGGCCACCACGCGAAAGTCGTCTTGGATGGGCAAATTGAGCCTGCCGGTGAGAAAAGAACGGGGGGCAAATTGAGCCCCCGCCTGGTGGGCTGCCCGGTAATAGTAGTCCACCACCGCCTCATCCAGGGCGTAGCTGGGGGAGCATGACTCTAGTCAATAATAAGCTCAACTATACTGAAAATAATGTATAATATGTTCAGTACGGATTACTACCA
>NZ_JANSIA010000081.1:0-14169 GCF_047461835.1 Synechococcus sp. R60.1
TAGTAATCCGTACTGAACATATTATACATTATTTTCAGTATAGTTGAGCTTATTATTGACTAGAGTCATGCTCTCATCACTTTGTAGCCTGTTTAACTTGAGCGCGAGCCTGCTTCACCATGGCAATTAAGGTTTGATGGGCGTCCTCGGAGTCCCGCAGGGGGTGGTCGAAGCGGATCCGCAGCGTTTGTACGGCCCCGTCGACCTGCACCCGCAAGTCCATCCCTTCCGGGTCAATGGCCTGCATGCGGGCTTGGGTAACTCCTTCCACCTGGCCAAAGACCCTGGCGTAGAGGGCTATTGCATCGGCATGATCTTCGTTCATGTGCTTGCAGATGCGCTCGCTAACTTGGGGGGTGAGAGGATCGCCCATGGCAGTTGTTTTTAGCTTACAGCCCTCAGTTTAAAGCTCCCGCCAGTCCACAGTAAACTACCCAACCCTACCCCTGGCCAGTACAATAATGCGGCTAACCCAGCGTTAAAAGCGGCGCTCCCGGATAGGCAGCCGTTTAGGTTTCAGAATAAAAAGGCAGGGATCCCTTCCCCTCCATCCCAGAGAACACCAGGGATCCAGGGGATCAAGCTTGTCCTTGGGCCTGTAGCTCCAACAGCTCATTTGCCATATCCAAAAAAGCCTCCCGATCCAGATAGGAGACATCTCCCACCCACTCCCCCAGCTTGACCACATAGACCTCGCTCAAGGTGGGCCGGCGCTGCAAATCGCGGGAATAGGCTTTCACCAACCCGAGCACCGATTGCTTTTTGACAATTCGCCTGTAGCGGGGATCGTCCTTGGCCCGCACACGATAGACGACTCCGGTCTCATCGCCAATTTCCATCTCAAACTGGCGCTCCCGCACCTCTTCAATGTAGAAGTTGCCATCTTCATCCAGCTTTTCTCGCTCTTCCACCACCACCTCGTAGCGGCGAGTGCGCAACACCTGCCCAAAAAACAATCCCCCATAGGGAATCTCGCGAAAGGCTAGCTGACGGCGGGAGATGGTATAGAGCGGCCCCCACAGGAAGGGATAGAGCAACGAGAGGATCCCGACCAGAAAGGAGATCGCCCCCAGAAAGGATCCCTCGCCGAAAGCGCGAGAGAGAACCAGCAACGCCACACCCACCAAAATGGCCGTGATGATACGGCCCGTGCTCTTGAGGGCATCGCTCCAGTAAGCCGCATACTGAAGGCGCGTTGGCACCACCGGAATCACCGATTCGCATTCTTCTGGGGTTAGCTCCAACAACATGCTCCAAGGATCCTCACAATGCCACACTCCATCTGCAACGGGCCAGACCCTATCTTAAAATGAGGCAGGGGCGCTTTGCCGCCGAGCTTGTCTGCTGCCAGTTCTTGCACACTTCCCATTTCCATGCTGACAGGATCCCATTGCTCCTCGACCAGCCAGGCCATCAGACAGCAGGTGGCCCAATTGGACGAGGGATCCCGTCGAGACAAGGCTTGGCTGGGGGATGCGGTGTTGAGCTTGTTTGCCCGGCAGTGGCTGCTTGGGCCACCTCAAGACTGGCAAGTGCCTTCCCCGCCCAGTTGTGACTTGAATCGCGCAGAACTCTTCACTTGGCTGACCTCCAATCAATTTTTGTCGGCCTTCAGGGATCCCACGCAGGTGGAAGCGGAAATCGGCCTGATTTACGAAAAAGAAGGTCTGCAAGCAGCGTTTGAATATATCCGGGCGCACCTGCTGCCTCTGTTTGTAAGGCAGGTGAACAACCGCGCCAAAGCCCTGCGTGGCAAACGCCACTAGCCAGTTTCTGAGCGAAGCAAGAGCGCGGCAGGATGGCTGGACAGGTCGCTTTTTGAGGGGGAAGCAGAGTTAATGGGAAGAAGGGGGATCCACCCAGCGCCCATCGGCTTTGATCAGGTCGATCAGCGCCTGCACGCCTTCCGATTCCGGCACCCTCTTCACTTCTTCTTTGCCGCGGTAGAGAGAGATCACCCCCGGCGTTTTACCCACATAGCCGTAGTCGGCGTCGGCCATTTCTCCCGGCCCATTGACAATGCAGCCCATCACGGCAATGTCTAACCCCACCAGGTGCTGGGTTGCGGCGCGCACCTTCTGCAGCACCTCCTCCAAATTGAACAGGGTGCGGCCACAGGAAGGGCAGGCCACATACTCCACCATGGTTTTGCGCAGGTTCAGAGCTTGCAAAATGCCGTAGGCCACCGGGATCTCCTTCTCTGGCGCTTCCGTGAGAGAAACCCGAATCGTGTCGCCGATCCCTTCAGCCAAGAGGGTTCCGATCCCCACCGCCGACTTGATGCGCCCATATTCTCCATCGCCCGCCTCGGTGACGCCCAAGTGGAAGGGATAGTTTAGGCCCAGGGCATCGAAGCGACGGGCTGCTAGACGGTAGGCCGCCAACATGACCTGCGGGCGGGAAGCCTTGAAGGAAAGCACCACATTGTGAAAGTCTTGCTCGGCGCAAATTTGGGCAAATTCCAGGGCCGACTCCACCATGCCCTCAGGCGTATCCCCGTAGGTGAAGAGCATCCGCTCTGCCAGGGATCCATGATTTACCCCGATGCGCAGGGCTTTGTTCTGGGCTTTGAGGGTCTGGACAAGGGGGGTGAAAGTTTCCCGGATTTTGTTGCGGATGGCCTCAAATTCCGCCTGGGTATATTCTGTGCGACCGGGCTGAGGTTTTTCAAAGACGAACAACCCTGGATTGATGCGCACCTTGTCCACGTATTTGGCCACCTCCAGGGCGATCTTGATGCCGTTGTGATGGACATCGGCTACCAAAGGCACGGGCTTGTAGGTTTGGATCAGCTTCTCCCGAATTGCCTCCATCGCCTTGGCATGGGCCATGCTGGGAACGGTAACCCGCACAATCTCTGAGCCTGCCTCGTGCAGACGGCGGATCCCGGCTACTGCTGCGTCGATGTCGAGGGTGTCCTCGTTGATCATGGACTGTACCACCACCGGGTGCTGGCTGCCGATCAACACATCAGCTACGGCCACCGTACGGGTGGGGCGACGGGGATAGACCGGTTCTGGGTAGGGCTGCTGAGTGGGGGCGTTGGGCCGATCCAGGGTTTGCATAGCTTGGTCAAGCCAAAAGAGCTGCTCTAGCTTGATTGTAGGTCGGAAACTAACCTGGGGTTCGATTCAGCTCAGGGTAAAGGCTGAGGGGTTCAACCCCGAGGATTTCGACGGGATCCCCAACCCTCAGGTGCTTGCCCGCCTCCGTTCTCGGGATCCACGTATTGATTCCAAGGCGATAGAAATGGTCAAAGCGGCTGGCTTCGGCCCAGGGTGGCAAGGTTTTCTGCCGTTGCGCTACGAAGTGCTTTTGAAAACCGGGATAGGCCTCTCCGCTCAGGGGATCCCGGCTGGGCACCACACAGCGGGCGCAGGGGTTGAGGCCCAGCAGCTCCACTTCCCCAATGCGAAAGCGCACCCCTTGATCTGCGCGGGCAAAGAGACGATCCTCCCAAAAGGGCAGACATTCCGACAGCTCGATATTCATGCGAAAGCGTTGCCGCATCTCTTCGGGGGTGAGGCCGGGGAACCAATTGGCCACTGTCTCGAGAGTGGCTATGCTGATCAGGGTGGGGCCGTTGGCATAGGGATCATCCGGAAACCCCCTGAGAGGCTCCTCCAGCAGTTGCACCGGAAAACCGAACCAATCGCTGAGCCAAGTCTGCAAAGCATCCCGCTGCTGCTGCAGGTCAAACTGAGCCGCCTTGCCCTCCCCCCACAACTGCACCCGGCACAACCGGGGATCAAACCGGGCACGCAGGCGGTGGACTGCAGCATGGCGTTTGCCGTTCACCCGCTTCCCCTCCGCATCCAAGAGGGCGTAGCGGCGATCCCCTTCCAAAGTTCCCCCCGCCGTCAGCCTCACCTCAGACAGAGGGATCCCATCCAGGGACTTGATGGGATAGACCGTTAACCTGGCAACCTGGGGCATGGCCTGTCTGCCGGGATCCCTGGGGGTGGGATCCGCCTTAGCTGCTTAACTGTCGGCTTCGGTGGGATGGTCGGTCATGGGGTAGCTGCGGATAAAGTCTCTGGGGGTTACATTTTCTACAAACTTGCGAAAGGCCTCCCGCTCCGCCTCGTCGGCATCCTGGTTCATGGGGATCGAGGCTTCCGCAATGACCTCTTCCACCGTCCAGATGGGAACATGGGCCCGCAGAGCGAGGGCAATGGCGTCGCTGGGGCGGCAGTCGATCTCTTGTTTTTTGTCACCATTCACGGTGACGAGCACCGCGTAGAAGGTGTTATCCAGCAACGCGTGAATGATGACTCGCTCCAGCTTGATCCCCCACGTCTTCCAGGAGTTGAGGATGAGATCATGGGTCATGGGGCGCAGTGGCTTTTGGTCGTCCAGGGCCTGCAAAATGGCGTTGGCCTCTGCTTTTCCCACCCAAATGGGCAGGGCACGACGCTCACTGCCATCGCGCAGGATGACAATGGGGTTTTGGTTGACGGCATCGACCGCAATCCCAGCCACATGCATCTCGATCATGAGCAATTGCCTCCAGCCGGTGATCTAGATCGTATCTACGGGCGTCAAAGTTTGGCAACACACCATGAGCTCAGTTGGTAGTCCAGTTGAAGTGGCTTTGATCGGGGGCACTAGCGAGAGCCGCAGCTTGGCCGACGCCCTCAGCCGGCAGGGGATCCCTTGGGTGGCAACCGTCACCACTGAAGGGGCCAGAAGGCTGTATCAGGATTTGCCTGGTCAGGTGGTGGTCACCCGATTTTCGCCGCCATCTCTGGAACAATTCCTGCAAGAGTGCCGGATCCGCGTAGTGGTGGATGCCTCTCATCCTTTTGCCCAGCAAATCTCGCAACTGGCCATCCAGGTGACGGCTCAACTGAGGATCCCCTACCTGCGCTACGAACGCCCTCCTCTGGAGCTGGATCCCTGGGTCCAGGTGGCACCGGACTGGCAGGGGGTGCTCACAGATGCGGTGCTGGCAGGGCGGCGGGTGCTGTTGACGGTGGGAGTGAAGGCCCTGCCCCTGTTTGTACCTTGGCAAGATCGCTGCCAACTGTGGGCACGGGTGCTGCCGGAATCGGTTCCCCAAGCGGTGCAAGCCGGGATCCCTGCCGAGCGGGTGATCGGGATGCGCTTGCCCCTCAGCTTTGAGCAAGAACTGCAGCTTTGGCAGCGGTTCAGCCCTCAGGTGGTGATCAGCAAAGCTTCTGGGGAAGCAGGTGGGCTGGGGATCAAACAGGCAGTGGCCAAAACCCTGGGGATCCCTCTGTGGGTGATCCGCCGACCCCCCTTGGACTATCCCTGGTGCAGCCAGGATTTGACAGCAGTGGTGCAGGCCTGTAGGCGATGCTTGGAAGGAGCGGGACCTTGAGGTTGCCCAGCTCCAGTCCAACGGGTCAAAACGGCTCTTCGGGGGGTAGGTTGGAGTCGCGGTCTTGACGGGATCCCAGCAATTCCAGCCGATCCACAGCAATGATGGGTCTCTGGCGCTCTTCTCCGGTGGATTTGTCTTTCCAGCGATCAAACTTCAGTCTGCCCGTTACTCCGATAAGACTGCCTTTGCGCACATACTCTCCCGCCACCTCGGCAGTGCGGTCCCACAACTCTAGGCTGAACCAATCGGGCTTGTCTTCCCCTTTGCGGAATCGGTTGACCGCCAAGCTAAAAGTACAGACCACCTTGCCTGACTCAAAGTAGCGCACCTCCGGATCCATGCCGGCTCGCCCCACCAAGGTCACCAGGTTCAAGCTCATGGGTAGTTTCTCCAGACCGCCAGTAGATCTAGCCTTCGTTGTAGCGCTCGCAAGGGATCCCTGTCATCTTTTTGCTTGCGACCGTCAGCTTGGGCTCAGAGCCGATTCTTTAGGATATTTACAGATTCAACTGCGGGGATCCCGATTGATCTCTGGGAAAAGCCTCTGCTGTGATGGACTTGATGCTCGGGATCCGGATCCGCACTCTGTCGCAAAAGTTTACAATGGCAGAAGCAGTTGAGCAAATGCCAGCCCACCAGACACTCCCACCGGCCAATTGCAGGGCTAGCAGAGCAGGTTCGTTGCTGTGAGAGGACGCATTCGGAAGCATTTCCCATGGAATTCATCTACACGTACGCCTGGTTGATCCCCGTCTATCCTTTGGTGGCGGCCTTTCTCCTCGGCTTAGGCATCCTGATGTTCAACGCCTGGACAAGGGCCAACCGCTCTTTGGCTGCCTTTTTGAGCGTGTTCGCGACCGGGACGGCGATGGTTCATGCCTTTGCCCTTTTGGTCAGCCAGGTGCAAGGGCACGAAACCGTCCTCAGAACCATCACCTGGGCCCAGGCGGGATCCTTCTCGGTGGACATGGGCTTTGTCGTGGATCACCTGAGCGCTATGATGCTGGTGGTGGTGACCACCGTGGCCTTTCTGGTGCAGATCTACTCCCATGGCTACATGGCTCACGATCCCGGCTATGTGCGTTTCTACGCCTACCTGAGCTTATTTAGCTCCTCGATGCTGGGCTTGGTGGTCAGCCCCAACCTGGTGCAGATCTATATCTTCTGGGAGCTGGTGGGGATGTGCTCCTACCTGCTCATCGGCTTTTGGCACGACCGGCAGGCAGCGGCAGAAGCAGCGCAAAAGGCGTTTGTGGTCAACCGGGTGGGAGATTTCGGCCTGCTGTTGGGCATCTTAGGTTTTTACTGGATTTCCGGTACCTTCGCGTTTGACGAGATCGGGCGCAACTTGCAGGAGATGCTGGCTAGCGGGGCAGTGAGCAGCAGCTTGATTGCCCTGTTTGCGGTGTTGGTGTTCTTGGGGCCGGTGGCCAAGTCGGCCCAGTTCCCGCTGCATGTGTGGTTGCCGGATGCCATGGAGGGCCCCACGCCCATTTCCGCTCTCATCCACGCAGCCACGATGGTGGCGGCTGGGGTATTCCTCTTGGCCCGCATGTTCCCGGTGCTGGAAGGGATCCCGGTGGCTATGGACATCATCGCCTGGACAGGGGCGGGCACAGCCTTCTTGGGGGCCACCATTGCCATCACCCAAAACGACATCAAAAAAGGCTTGGCCTACTCCACCATTTCCCAGCTGGGCTACATGGTCATGGCCATGGGGTGCGGCGCCTATGGGGCGGGCCTGTTTCACCTGATGACCCACGCCTACTTTAAGGCGATGCTCTTTTTGTGCTCTGGCTCAGTTATCCACGGCATGGAAGCGGTGGTCGGCCATGACCCGGTTTTGGCCCAAGACATGCGCCTGATGGGGGGGTTGCGCAAATACATGCCGGTTACGGCCATCACGTTTTTGATCGGCACGTTGGCCATTTGTGGGATCCCGCCCTTCGCCGGCTTTTGGTCTAAAGACGAGATCTTGGGCGCTGTTTTCGAACGGAACCCAGCTCTGTGGGGGGTGGGCTTCCTCACCGCCGGGATCACCGCCTTCTACATGTTCCGCATCTACTTCCTCACCTTCGAAGGGGAGTTTCGCGGCACCAACCTGAGACTGCGGCAGGAGGTGGCCATCAGCCAGGGCCGTCCTGTGCCGGCTTTTGCCTACGTTTTTGCGGGGAAACAACCGGCCTTTGGCCCTGGAGCCATGAACATTCAAGAAAAACCCCAGCCCAGCAGCCATCCTGAAGCCCACGAAAACCTGCACGACGGAGATGCCCATGCCTCAGAGCCCCATGAGTCCCCTTGGTCGATGACCTTCCCGCTGTTGGCTCTGGCCGTCCCTTCTGTGCTGATTGGCCTGGTGGGTACCCCTTTTGCCAACTTCTTTGAAGCTTTCATCCACCCGCCGGCTGAGTCTGTGGCAGAGGCAGGCTCGATTTTACCGCTGGTGGCAGCAGAGTGGCAGGAGGTGCTGGCGGGCCATTTCGATTGGGCAGAGTTTCTAATCATGGCGGGTAGTTCCGTGGGCATGGGGCTGATCGGCATCACCTTGGCCAGCTTGATCTACTGGCAAAAGCGCATCGACCCGGGCACCTTCCCCCAAAGCCTGCAGCCGCTCTACTACTTCTCCCTCAACAAGTGGTACATTGACGACCTCTATGAGCGAGTCTTTGTGCAGGGCACCCGCTTCGTGGCACGGGAGGCGCTGGAGGTGGACAGCCGCATTGTGGATGGTGTGGTCAACCTGACGGGCTTGGTGACCATGGTGAGCGGCGAGGCGATGAAATACCTGGAGAGCGGCAAGGCCCAGTTTTACGCTTTGATTATCTTTGCAGCGGTGGTGGTGATGGTGGTGGCATCAGGGGTAGGGTTCTAGCTCGAAGGCGAGGATGGATCCGGCCCGCTTGGCCAAGGGATCCCTCAGCCTAGAACTGCTGCTATGCTACGGAGCAAGTTAAGCGGATCCCTTGTTGCAATGGCCCCGCGTTCTCTTAAGTCGATTTCGCATCCCTTGTTGGCGGAAAGGCAAGGTCAGAGGGAGCGTGTCTTGGCCCTGAAAAATCAGATCGAAGCGATCCTCTACTTAAAAGGGCAGCCCCTGGAGCTATCCGCCCTGGCCCAGTTGGCCCATTGCAGTCGCGACGAAGCCTACGATGCGCTGCTGGAATTAATGGAAGACTATGCCCATCGCGATTCTGCCCTGGAAGTCCTACAGGTGGGGGAAGGGTTTGCCCTG
Source organism: Synechococcus sp. R60.1 (assembly GCF_047461835.1). Taxonomy (NCBI): domain Bacteria; kingdom Bacillati; phylum Cyanobacteriota; class Cyanophyceae; order Synechococcales; family Synechococcaceae; genus Synechococcus; species Synechococcus sp. R60.1. The sequence continues at coordinate 8,580 of NZ_JANSIA010000081.1, forward strand.
CAGTTGCGGGAGCCGTTTTTGGAGCTGGCCAACCAGCTTTTACCCCCTGAAATTGGGGTGGGTGCTACCCGTACCCTGGCTACAATCATTCTGCGTGGCCCCCTCTCGCAAGCCGATTTGGTGGAGTTGCGCGGTCAAGGTGCTTATCAGCACGTGGCAGAGCTGGTAGAAAAAGGCTTCGTTACCCGCTATCGCAAAGAAGGCTGCCGTTCCCCTTGGTTGCGGGTGACCGATAAGTTTCATCGCTACTTCACGGTAGATGAGCTGGCCAAAAAAGCAGCAGAGGCGGCTTCTTTCCCCGAAGAATAAACTTTGAAGAATAAACTTTCCCCAACTGCAAAATGAGGGATCCCTAACTCCCCTCTCCCAAAGGGAAAGTGTCTCAATCTGGCTTGAAATAAAAAAGGATCCCCTGGTCGGGGATCCAAATCGAGGGGAGCGCAGCTTCGGCAGAGAAGGGATCAGCCGAAAGTAGGTTCGATTGCTGAGACTTCTACTTGTTGGGCTGAGGGGTGACCCGCAAATAGGGCTTAATTTCCTTGTAGCCTTTTGGGAACTTCTCTTTCAGCACTTCCGGATCTTTCAGCGAAGGCGGAATGATGACATCGTCACCGTCTTTCCAGTCGGCAGGGGTGACGACATTGTACTTATCCGTCAGCTGTAGGGCATCGATCACCCGTAGGAGCTCGTCGAAGTTGCGGCCCGTGCTGGCCGGGTAGGTAAGAATGAGGCGTATCTTCTTGTTGGGATCGATGATGAACACCGAGCGCACCGTCAGGGGCAGCCCTTCTTGGTTGATGTTGGTTTGATCCAACATGTCGTAGAGCTGAGAAACCTTGCGGTCTGCATCCGCCAAGATGGGATAGTTCAGGGTGGTGTTCTGGGTTTCCTCGATGTCTTTCACCCAGCCGACGTGGGAGTCCACATCGTCCACACTGAGGGCGATCACCTTCACACCCCGCTTTTCAAATTCGGGCATCAGCTTCGCAACAGTGCCTAGCTCCGTGGTGCAGACCGGCGTGTAGTCGGCGGGGTGAGAGAACAACACCACCCAGCTATCCCCGGCCCAAGAGTAGAAGTCAATTTCGCCGTGGGTAGACTTTTGCGTGAAATTGGGAGCAGTATCGCCAAGTCGGAGAGACATACGCTCTTGATCCTCCGTAAAAGGGTTCAGTCCGGTGAGACAGGGATCCGGATCCTTCGACCCGATCCCTCCCGATCTTGCCACATAACTCCACTTTTCCGAGCGGATTGCAGGTGATTTTAAGATTCTTGCTGGCGGGAGGGAGTGCTCCTCCTCTTCCCTGACGCCTTGCGCCCAGGCAGAACGTAAACAATTGCTGCGCGGATCTTAACGTTCCTTAAGTTCTTTGGCATGCTAGGTAGCACTAGATCCTCTGACGTAAGGTAGGCCATGGAAGAATTGAGGCAAGACGCAGAAACCGTTACACCTTGCAGCTTGGCCACCCTGTGGGCGCAAAAATATGTAGACAAGCTACGGGCACAGGCTGCCTTGGGCGAGCTGCCAGGCGCCCCTCTAGCTGACAAGGTGAAGGGATCTTTGCGCTTTGCCAGCTCCCAGGCCTGGGCGAAGACGGAGCGGCTCTTGGCTGCTGAAATACCGAGGCAGCGGCTGGATCCGGACTTGATTGATCCCTGGCAAATTGCCGAGGATTCCCAGGAGTTATTTGAAAAGGCAGCAGCAAGTTGTGGGGAGGGCCTCTCACCAGCCCGCTTTTCGGTAAAGATCGCGCCATCTTGTGGCCAGCTGCGGGCTCGCTACAGCAAGCCGGATCCGCGGGTACTTGGCTTTTTAAGCATGCAATTTCACTACACGGGGCAAATGGTCCTGCAGGCTCTGCTGCCCCAGGAGCGGGGTCTCTTCCACCCCTACTTGAAGGTCATGGATGACCACCTGTACATGCCTTTGCAGAGGATGTACGAGGCCGCTGCCGCCCAGGCAGGCGATCACTTTTCTGCGCCTTTGGCTGCTATTCAAGAGCTCTTGCCCCTGGTTACCAGCGTGGCAGAGTCCATTTGTGCCGAGGTAGCCCAACGTTTTCCGGACTATCACTGCGAAAGCGGTCCCTTGACAGATCTGAACGTGCGGATTTCCAGCATCCGCGATGTGGAGATGTTTCAGGTGTACTTGGGCCTCTGTGCCCTAGAAGGCAGCATGGCGGCTATCCAGCAGGAGCTGTTTCCCCTCTGTGTGATGCTCTACCCCCCTTTGAAAGTGAGCTGGGAGCTGGTACGGCAGATGCTCAAGCTCTTGGATAAGGTTCTGAGGTCTGGTCTCAGCCAGGCCAGCTATGCCGTCCTGCTGCCCTACCTCCAGGCAGTGCAGGGTATGTTCTCGCTGGAGGTTTTTCCTGAAAATGACCCCATCTGGAGCCATCATCCCGATGTGATGCGCTTTATGGAGACGGCGCAGAATCTGTTGCAAGAATTGCTGGCTCAAAAAGCTTAAAGGCCAGTTAACGCCACCATTCCTAATTCCCGCTCGCGACCTCCCAGTTACGCAAGGAAGGGAACATTGGCAGTTGCTGCTCAGCCTGCCTGCAGCTTGGGATCCACCAGCTCGGCCACGAATTGGTGCAGGATGGTGACATAGCGCTCTCTGGCCACCTGCAGCAAGTTGTTGTGATCGGCTCCCTCGATGGGCACCAAGCGTTTGGGATCCCTCGCTGCTTGGTAAAGGGCTTCAGCATGCCAGAAGGGGATTAGACGATCCTGGGTACCGTGCAAAATTAGCAGCGGGCAATTGATCTTGGCCATGCGGCTGAGGTTGTCGAAGCGATCGAAGGGCAGCAGCGGGATGCGCGTCAAGACGCGGAAGGCAGTCACGAAAGTAGATTCCAGGATCAGGCCGCCCACTGGTTTTTGCGCTGCCAGGTAAACCGAGGGCCCGCCCCCTACTGATCTTCCATAGACCAAGATCCGCTCCGGCGGGATCCCTTGGGCAACTAGGTAAGTGTAAGCGGCCTCGATATCTTTGTAAGCGCCGGCCTCGGAAGGGATCCCTTCGCTGGTGCCGTAACCGCGGTAGTCGTAGGCCAAGACGGCAAACCCAGCCTGCTGCAGGCCCACCAGGCGGGGCAGGATATCCCCCAAGTCTTCGGCGTTGCCATGGCTGTAGAGGAGGGTGTAGGCAGCGGCGGGATTGGGCAAATGTACCGCTGAAATCTGTAGCCCATCAGAGGTCGTGAGCTTGAGAATGGCATCCCCATCTCGATAGCTGGCGGGCTGGGGCAGAAAGATCAGCCGCTCCGATTGAAACCAGCCCAGCCAGAGCAGGTAGCCGTACACCACCAGCCCGACCAGCAGCAAGGATCGCCCCACGCGCAGCCATGGGAAGGATCCCCAAACTAGTTGTAGGAGATCTCGGTGGGGCATTGACAGGAAGGCATCGACAAGTAAGTTAAGCTCAATTTGCGGCACTTGCCCAAGGTTCTGCGCTGCTTACAGGCAACCCCTTTCCCATAAGGGAAGAGGGGAGCAGGAAAACTGCATCCTTCAGGGCTCCGCTTGAGAGAAAAAGCATTTCCAGGCACAAACCCCAATCCAGTTGACAAGGGTGTGGGCGACAATGGTGACCAACAGGTTTCCCGACAGCCACAAGCCAATCCCCATGAGGATACCAACCCCGCTGGCCCAGACGGCATAGGGCCAGCCCTGCCATCCCAGCCAATGCAAGGCGCCAAACAAGAGGCCGCTCAGCAGGATCCCGCCTGTCCACCCTAAGGGGCTGGCCACCAGAGCTGACAGCAGCACACCGCGAAACAGCCATTCCTCGCTCCAGCCCGGCAGCAGGCCCACCCAAAGGATATCTCCCCACTGCAAGGGATCCGCCACCCAGTGTAAGTAGGCAGTGGCTGCCCGACGATAGGCTGGCCAGAGCCGGTAAACCCCGCCGCTGAGCAGAGCCACCCCCAGTCCCAGCCCTGCCCCCCACGCCAAGGCTAGGGGATCCCAGCGAAACGGCACGGGAAAGGAGGATCCCAGCCAGATCCAGAGACCCACAATGAGAGCCGAAAACAGGGTGGTGATGCCCATTCCATTCAAGATCTGTTCGCGTGTGCAGGGCTGAATCTGGGAAGTCATGGAGGGGATCCCTAGGCTTCGAACTCCGGAGGGTTAACAGCAGCTGCTGTTTTTATCATCGTTTATCTCAGCGGTCCTAGGTTCACGGCAGGTTGACAGCAGCTACAGAGCGTCCCTCAAAACTGCCTCAGCTTGTAAGCCAGCATGGATATGAGCCTTGAGTGTGACCAAAGGGACTCAATCGCCCCCTTGCTCTGTCTTCTGAGCCTCTGTGTAGCGCTTGATAACCTCTCCGGAAACTTGCCCCGCTGTACCCGCGTAGTAGCTTGGGTTCTACAAATAACCACCCCAGAGCCTCTTTTTGAGTTCAGAATGTCTCCCAAAGAGAGCAGGAGCCGTGGAACTTTTAATACCTTGGCAACGACCGCCGGAGCCGCCTTGGGAGAAGCAGAAAGAAAAACGTGATTCAAGGCTTAGAGTAGAGAAGGGCTTCCAAGCTTTTACCCTCAGCCCGGCTATACCCCAAATACCCACACCCGAGATGGGTGCAAAGTGCTCCGCACCACGGACGCGACCGAGCGGCGCATTCACCAAGCCATTCAAAACGCGCAGGCTCGCTTCGACAGCGACAAGTTCGCCGACAAATTTGCCCAGCAACTGCGGGGAGAGCCGGGGAACTGAAGAAAAGCGAGCAGGAATGGCTCAGTCGCCTGGGAGCCTTGGGCAACCCAACCAACGGCGGATCTACTGCTGGCCAATTCAAATCTGCGGTGGGATTGTTTTCTGGAGAGTTGCCGCTACCATTACACTTTGAGCGTTGCCACCGGAAACTCCCCGGCGGGAAAAGAAGAGGGGGCTGCGTCCAAAGTGGGGGATTAAGGTCATGTTCCAGCGTATTGCTCTCGGCTCTGCTGCATTGGGATTGCTTCTGGCCATACCCGTCCTTCCCAGCCACGGGTTTGGAGAGCCCCGGGTCGTTCCCGATACCCCGTTCTACTTCGACAACCACCGCTTCGATCGCTACCCAGATGCGGTTGTGGTGCGGGTGGTCAACGGCGACACCCTAGTGGTGCAAATCGAAGGGGAACAGAAGATGCGCCTAATCCGGTTGGCCGGGATCGAGGGTCTTAGCCCGGAAGAAAACCCCTATTACCAGCAAGCCATTGAACTGATGCGGGAGCGCATCCTCTACCGCACCGTCAAGCTGGAAGGGGATAAGTTGCTGCGCAACGTAGATGCTACGGGCTTGGTGGAGGCCTATGTCTGGTTAGAAGGCCATCAGATGAACGCCATGTTGGTGCGCAATGGCCTGGCCCGCATCATCCCCTACAGCCACAACATCAAGTACGACAGCTACTACGGTGGCCTACAAGAAAAAGCCCAGCAGGAGCGCCTTGGCATTTGGAGCCGTCTCTGAGTTGGCTTTATACTGAACTTCAGTTCTTTAATCTTCAAGGGAGCAGAGAGGAAAGAGCATGACTCTAGTCAATAATAAGCTCAACTATACTGAAAATAATGTATAATATGTTCAGTACGGATTACTACC
>NZ_JANSIA010000082.1:0-13960 GCF_047461835.1 Synechococcus sp. R60.1
TTCTATCATAACTTCCGCATTCCTCCCGACACTGACCCTACGGGTACAGTGCGGGGCTCCTGCGATTTCTAGCTGAAGATTTGTCTGAACCAGGTGGCTGGACAAGAGGGTCCAGCTTTCGGGGTATGCTGTGAGAGCGCTGGGCTGGGTATCCCGGCCAGCTTTTTCCTCTGGGCCCTTCTCTACTGGATAACGCCTCCAATGCCCCTTGCTACTGCGCAACGCTGTCGCGAACAGGATTCTGTACCGTTGGCTTTGTTGAGTGTATCCGACAAAACCGGACTGATCCCGCTGGCCCAGTCCCTCGTGCAAGAGCATGGCTTTCAACTGCTCAGCAGTGGGGGAACCGCCAAGGCGCTCTCAGAAGCTGGGATCCCGGTCACCCCTGTCTCTGCCCACACTGGCGCGCCGGAAATCTTGGGGGGAAGGGTGAAGACGCTGCACCCCCGCATCCACGGCGGCATTTTGGCCCGCCTGGAATGCAGCGAAGACCGGGCAGACCTAGAGGCGCTGGGGATCCCTCCCATCCAACTGGTGGTGGTCAACTTCTACCCTTTTGAACAGACAGTGGCCCAGGCAGGAGTGTCTCTGGAGGAAGCTTTTGAGCAGATCGATATCGGCGGGCCCACTTTGGCGCGGGCGGCAGCCAAAAATTATCCCTACGTTACGGTGCTGACGGATCCCAGCCAGTACCCCCAGTATTTGCAACTGCTCTCCGGGGCCTATGGGGAAACAGAGCGGCTGGCGTTTCGCTTCCAGTGTGCTCGTCGGGCCTTTGAGCAGGTGCTGGCCTACGACCGTGCCATCGTCAATTACCTGGCCCGGCCAGGGTTGTGTCCGGATCCCCCCTCAGGAGAGAAGAGAGAAAAGAGAAAAGAGGAGAGAGCCTCGCTTCTCACTTCTCCCTTCTCACTTCTCCCTTCTCACTCCTCTCCTTCCTCCGCAACGCTGACGCAACCAGGTGGGTTTCAACTGCAAGGGATCCCTTGGCGAACCTTGCGCTATGGGGAAAATCCCCATCAAGCTGCCACTTGGTATGTGACGGATCCGGCTGCCCCCGGCTGGCACCGGGCTAAGCAGTTGCAGGGGAAGGAGCTGAGCTACAACAACCTGCTGGATCTGGAGGCGGCCCGTGCCCTGGCGGCAGAGTTAACCTTGTTACTCCGCAATGCTGATGCGACGCGGCCCACTGACGGGAAGGGCTCTGTGTCTTCTGGCTCTGCTCGGAGGGAGTTCTTGCAACCTGAACAAGCGGTGGCGGTGGTGGTTAAGCACAACAACCCCTGCGGGGTGGCCATTCGCCCATCGCCGGCTGCCGCCCTCGAGGCTGCCCTGGCTGCTGATCCAGTTTCGGCCTTTGGGGGCATCGTCGCCCTCAACCAACCCTTGGACGCAGAGACCGCCCGACGGCTGGTGGAGCCTTTTTTGGAGTGTGTGGTGGCTCCCGATTGCACTCCAGAAGCGGCTGAGCTACTGTCGGCCAAAAAGAACTTGCGGGTCTTGATCTTGCCGGACTTGTGTGTGGGGCCTGCCCAAACAATCCGCACCCTGGCCGGGGGCTTTCTGGTGCAAGACGCCGATTCACCTGTTGCTCTGCAACGCTGTCGCGACCAGGAACCGACGCAAACCGACAGCCCCCCTTCTTGGCAAGTGGTCACCCAGCGCCAGCCCACACCGGAGGAGTGGGCGGATCTGGAATTTGCCTGGATAGTCTGCAAACATGTGAAATCCAACGCCATTGTCGTCGCCAAGCAGAGGCAGACGCTCGGCGTCGGAGCCGGACAAATGAATCGGGTGGGAGCAGCGGAGATCGCTCTCCAGCAGGCGGGATCCCAAGCAGCAGGAGCTGTTTTGGCCAGCGATGGCTTCTTCCCCTTTGCCGACAGCGTGGAGATGGCTGCCCGAGCCGGGATCTGCGCCATCATCCAGCCGGGAGGGAGTATTCGGGATGCCGATTCCATTGCTGCTGCCAACGCTGCCGGTATCGCCATGGTTTGCACCGGCATACGTCACTTTCTGCACTGACTTCGAGATACTGCCCCTGTCCCCGACCCCTCTCCTGGAGGGAGAAGGAAGCTAGAAATCCTGCCGACAGGCGGTTTTGTGCTTCTAGGAGAGTGGCTGGGTCTTGTGGCTATTTGGAATCGACGTCTGGACGTACAGTGCTCTGCACCGCTGTCTCTATGCGGACGGCTCAGGGCAAACCCCAAGCTCTGGCCCGCTCTGCCAGCCAGCCCTCAGCGCGCAGGTTTTCCAGCTCGCGGCGCACCCGCAGCCGCAATTCGGCGTGCTGCAGCCCCTTGGGCATGGCAATGCCCAGCCACACCGTTGCCAAGGGGGATCCCAGAAATTGAAACTGTTGCTCCGCAGCGCTTTCGCGACGGGGATGCTCTGCTAGCCACCCTGCCAGCACCGAGCGATCTGCTGCCCACCCCTGCACCGCCCCTTTCAGGAGCAGTTCCGCCCCTTCTCGGTAGGAATCGACAGGCACCAACTCCACCCCTGGCAGGTATCGATTCAGCAGGGGAATGGCGCTGGAACCGCGCAAGACTGCAACGCGACCGCCCCGCAAGTCCGACCAGCTTTCCCAGTTGTGGGAACGAGCCACAACCAAGCTGGGGCCATCCTGATAGTAAGCAGAAGTGAACTCCACCTGGCGCGCCCGATCCGGGGTAATGCCGATCTGAGCAATGGCCAAATCCACCTGGCCGTCAGCCAGCACCTGCAGCCGCTCTACATTCGAGACCGGCACCAACTCCACAGCCTCTGCCGAGCCCAACAGCCGGGATCCCAGCTCACAAGCCAGCTCGATCTCAAACCCCTGCAGATCCCCTTGGGGAGTGCGAAACCCCAGCGGCCTCAAGTTGTCTTTTACGGCAACGCGCAGCCGTCCAGAATCCACAATCTCCGGCCAAGGACGAGCCACAGTAGGGATCCCTCTCCCCAGGCAGGCGAGGGCCAGAATGGCTGCCAGGAAGGACTTCTGGATAGCCGTCGGAACTTCCTCAGGAGGCGCGAGACTGGCGCGCTGCCTCCACCACCTGGGTAAAGGCCTCTGGATCCAGGAAAGCCAAGCGGGCCAACATTTTGCGGTTGAGCTGGATATTGGCTTTTTTGAGACCATCGATGAACTCGTGGTAACGCAGGCCCTGGGCACGGGTGGCCGCGTTGATGCGGGTAATCCATAGGCGACGAAAATCCCGCTTCTTGCGGCGGCGATCCCGGTAGGCGCTGCGCAAAGCCTTCATCACCTGCTGGTTGGCGGTGCGGAACAGCTTTGAACCAGCTCCCCGAAAGCCTTTGGCCAGCTTGAGGATCTTTTTGCGGCGCTTGCGGGCGACATTGCCCCGTTTGACTCTCATGGCAGTAACTCAATAGGAACTTGAACAAACTCAAACTGAAGGGTAGAAGCACTCCGTCCTGCTAACGGGATCGGAACTGCTGTCGCCAATGCCAGCCCCTGAAATCTTCTTGCCGGCGCGAGCGGGATCCCGGCTAGTGGGTGTTGGGCAACATCAGGCGCACATTGACCACATCCCGCTTGTCCACCAGGGCCACACCGGCCAATTTGCGTTTGCGCTTGCTGGTTTTGTGCTCCAGCAAGTGGTTGTGCCCGGCCCTGCGACGCATAAACTTGCCGCTGCCGGTCAGGCGGAAGCGCTTGGCTGCTGCCTTGCGGGTTTTGATTTTGGGCATGATGACAACCCCAGAATACGCGGGGCCAGAGCTAAAGGTCACAGCTTTCTAGGATAAGCCATAGAAGAACAAGAGGGCAAATGCCAAGGTTCGTCCCGCTGAGGCAAATGACAGCAGTCGAGAAACTCTCAGGAGATTGAGTTTTGAGGCTCCAGCAGCAGCACTTGCCAGCGCAGCAAGCGTTGCAGTTGCTCAAAGCTCAGGGGGCACTCTAGGCCAGCCTGGATCTCTTGGACGGTGCGGATCCCGTCCACCTGTTGGAGAAAGGCGAAGGCTTCTTCGCTCAGGGAGATGGCTTCGTAAGCATAGTTGAAAATGCTCCGCCCCGGCCACAGGCCCAGACAGGGGCTGAGGTGGGCAATGGCTGATGCTACACTTTCCGGGCTTGTCCATTCCCAGCAGCGGATGGGGGGCTTGCCGAGAAACAGCTCGTAGTGGGCCACCACCGGATCCAGCAGCTCGATCAGGCGATAGCGTTCCGGTTCCGGCAGCTGAGCCGCCTGAGCCAGCAGGGCCTCGTCCTGGCCCAACACCCGCTCCAGCCGCCAAAACTCCGGGTTGGAAAAGCGCAGAAACTGCAGTCCAGAAGCCCGGATTAATTCAAACAGAGTCTCGATGGTGTAGTCCACTTCCTGGGGGTGCAGGTACATATCGGCGAAGCATTCGTCGTCCACGTTCTCGATGGCCCAGCGGGCCCGTTCTTGCTGCTGGATGCGGTTGGTTTCCGGCAAGATCTCGAAAAGGCGGCGGCCCACCTGGAGACCCCTCTGCAATTGCTCCGCCGAGGCAAGGGTCTGGTGTTCAGAACCCGTTACCAGCAGGCGGATGGCCTTTTGCATGAGGCGGATTTCGTGGCGGCCCAGCTCGCCGTATACAAACAGGTGCAGGATCCCGCCGGGAGCCAATTTGCCGGCCAAAGCCTGCAGCCCCGCCACGGGATCGGGCAGGTGGTGGAGCATGCCCACGCAGTTGATGAAGTCAAACTGCCCCGGCAGTTGGTCGATGTCGTAGACGTTGAGCTGGCGAAACTGCACCGGCGGTGCCTGGGAAGCCCGACAACGGGCCTCGGCAATCTCCAGGGCGCGGCTGCTCAGATCAAAGGCCCAAATTTCTGCGTTGGGGTTTTGGTGGGCAATGTATTCTGTTCCCACTCCCGAGCCACAGCCCGCATCCAGAATGCGCACCTTGCGCCGACCCGGATGGGATCCCGTACAAAAGGCATGGGCCTGGGGCCAGCTCCAGCGCCAATTCCACCCTGGCGGGGGAACAGTGCTGACGGGCTGCGGGGGGAAAGGGTAGAGCTCGTAGAGCTGCCGCACTTGGTTGAGGATTTGTTCGGCGCTGGGGGAGTTGGGCTGCATGGACTATCTGTTGGAGCCAGCAAGACTATAGTGACAATATCCCCCTCCCAAATCCTGCTGAGCCTACTGTTATGAAAGTGCTTCGCACTGCCAGCGCAAAAACTTCTTCTCATCCTCTGCAAACTGGCCTCACCTTCGACTGGATCAGGCTGACGGCTGAGCTCAAAAAGATTCTGGATCCCCAGCGGGTGATCAGCAAGCCGGAGGAGCTGCTGGTTTACGAATGCGATGGGCTGGTCAGCTACCGGCAAAGGCCGGCGCTGGTGGTGCTGCCCCGCACAACAGAAGAGGTGGCGCAGGTGGTGAAGCTGTGCAGCCGCTACGGGGTGCCTTTTGTGGCGCGGGGATCCGGTACGGGCCTCTCAGGGGGAGCCCTGCCGGTGGAAAATAGCGTCGTCATCGCCACCACCCTGATGAAGCAGATCCTGGAAATCGACCTGGACAACCGCTGCATGGTGGTGCAGCCGGGGGTTATTAACACTTGGATTACCCAGGCCGTGGCCGCCCAAGGCTACTTTTATGCGCCGGATCCCTCTAGCCAGTCGGTTTGCTCCATCGGCGGCAATGTGGCGGAGAACTCCGGCGGTGTTCACTGCCTCAAATACGGGGTGACGGCCAACCACATTCTCGGCCTGACGGTGGTGCTGCCGGATGGGGAGGTGGTGCGCTGGGGGGGTAAGCTCCCGGAGATGCCCGGCTACGATTGGGTGGGCCTGTTTGTGGGATCCGAGGGCACCCTGGGCATTGCCACCGAGATTACCCTGCGCTTGGTCAAGGCCCCGGCTCAAGTGCAGGTTTTGCTGGCAGACTTTGACAGTGTGGAAGCGGCGGGATCCACCGTCTCCGACATCATTGCTGCCGGGATCATCCCCGCCGGCCTGGAGATTATGGACAACTTCAGCATCAATGCCGTGGAGGATGTGGTGCAGTTGGGCTACTATCCGCGGGATGCGGCGGCCATTTTGTTGGTGGAGGTGGATGGGCTGGAACTGGAGGTGGAAGAAGCCAGCCAACAGGTGAGGGCGCTGTGCTTCAAAAATGGGGCGCGACAGGTGCAAGTCGCATCCGACCCGGAAGAGCGGGCGCGGGTGTGGAAAGGACGTAAGGCAGCATTTGCCGCCATGGGCAAGCTCAGCCCCAACTACTATGTTCAGGATGGGGTGATCCCCCGCAGCCAGCTAGCCTTTGTCTTGAAGGAAATCGAGCGCCTCAGCCGTGAGTACGGTTATCCGGTGGCCAATGTGTTTCACGCTGGCGACGGCAATCTGCACCCCTTGATCCTCTACGACGAGTCGGTGCCGGGATCCCTGGAGCAGGTGGAGAAACTGGGGGGCGAGATCCTTAAGCTCTGCGTGCGCTTGGGGGGCAGCATCTCCGGCGAACATGGCATCGGGGCAGACAAACGCTGCTACATGCCGGAAATGTTTACGCCTGCGGATCTGGAGAGCATGCAATGGGTGCGGCAGGTGTTCGACCCCCAGCACATCGCCAACCCCGGCAAGATCTTTCCCACCCCCCGCACCTGCGGTGAGTCAGCCCACGCCCACAGCCAACCAGAATGGCAAGGGATCCCAGTCTTTTGATTTTGAAAGTTTGAAGGTGCTCCGAACCGCTGGCGTGATGGGAATAGCCCTCAGGCTGGGATCAGCCGGCTTGGCGTTGCTGCTGCAGCTCGGCAAAGGCTCGACAGAAGTCTTCCTGTTGGATGACCAGGGTTTTGGCATCCACCGTCTCGGAAGTGGCGCGGTGGCGGCGGATGGCGGCAATGGCGGCGCGGTTGCTGAGCAGGGCCAGGTCGGCACCACTCCAACCTTCGGTCTGCTCGGCCCACCCCTGTAAGTCCACATCAGGCCCCAGGGGACGCTTGCGGTTGTGAACGGCCAAAATTTCCCGTCGCCCGCTGCGATCCGGCAGCTCCACGCTCAGGTGCAGCTCCAGCCTGCCGGCCCGGGTGAGGGCGGGATCCAAACTGGCTTTGCGGTTGGTGGCGGCCACCACCAACACCCCCTGGCTGGGGCGGATCCCGTCCAGCTCTGCCAGCAGCTGCCCCAGAACGCGGTCGCTGACCCCACTATCCCCGGAGTAGCTTCCCCGCGCCGGGGCGAGGGTGTCGATCTCGTCGATGAAGATGACACAGGGGGCGCATTGGCGGGCGCGGGCAAAAAGTTCCCGTACCGCCTGCTCGGAGGATCCCACCCATTTGCTCAAGAGCTCCGGGCCGGAGACGGCAATGAAGTTAGCCTTGGCCTGGGAAGCGATGGCTTTGGCCAACAGGGTTTTGCCAGTGCCAGGGGGGCCGCTGAGGAGGATGCCCTTAGGCGCTTGGGCCTGAGCCTGCTCGTACAACTCAGGGTGCAGCAGGGATCCCTCGATGGCCTCTTGCAAAATCTGCTTGGCGTGCTCCAGGCCGCCAATTTGATCCCAGCTCACCTGCGGGGATTCAATCTCCACCGAGCGCAGCACCGCCGGCTTCACCTGTTGCAGAGCCTGTTGAAAATCCGCTGCGGTTACCGTCAGGGACTCGGGGATGGGGGATCCCAAATCGGGCACCTGCCGCCGCAAAGCCGCATAGGCTGCTGCCTGGCACAGGCCCCGCAGATCTGCCCCCACAAAGCCCAGCGTCTGATCCGCCAGGCTGTCCAGATCCACATCCTCCGCCAAGGGCATGCCGCGGGTGTGGATGGCCAGGATCTCCCGCCGCCCCTCCCGGTCCGGCACCTTGAAGATCACCTCCCGATCAAAGCGCCCCGGTCGCCGCAGAGCCGGATCCAGAGCCTCGGGCCGGTTGGTGGCTGCCAGCACCACGATCCCCTTTTGGGCCACAAACCCGTCCATCAGCCCCAGCATCTGGGCCACCAGGCGTTTTTCCACCTCCCCCTCGACAGTGGCGCGGTTGGGCACTAGGGCATCGATTTCGTCAATAAACACCAGACAGGGAGCCGATTTGGCTGCCTTTTCAAACAGTTGCCGCAGGCGCGCCTCCGCCTCGCCGTAGTACTTGCCGATCAGTTCCGGGCCGACAATGGCGATGTAGTTCACCCCCAGGCTCTCGGCCAGGGCGCGGGCCGTCAGGGTTTTGCCGGTGCCGGGGGGGCCTACCAACAACACGCCGCGGGGCGGATCCAACCCCAGCTTGGCCAGCAGATCGGGCCGCTTGAGGGGGATCTCCACCATCTCCCGCAGCGCTTGGAGCTGTTCCCTCAGTCCCCCCACATCCTTGAGGCGTGGCCCAGCCCAAGACTCTGGGCGGTCGGCAGAAGTTGCTGGCGGGTCGGGCACAGCGGCCTTGGACGGTTCCTGGAAGCGAACCGCAGACATCACTTGGGGCTCGCTGCTCCAGGGGGGATCCCCCGTTTGGGCAGGGCTGCGGCGGCGGGGGATGGAGCCGGAAGGGGGAATAGAACTGCCCAGAGGACGGGCCTGGATGCGGACTTCGGTTCGCAGCTCTCCACTTTGCTTTTTCTCGTCCAGCTTCTGAGCCAGCTCGATCAACTGCTCAATGCCCTGTACAAAGTCACTTAAATTGGCCATAGCCGGGATTTTCCATCCACACAAGTTATCTGCAAATTGACCCGCCAGAGGTGCTAACTCATCCCCTGCCTGGCCAGCTCAGGTGAGGAGAGTTCCACGGCTAGATGCTCAGTATGATACCCTTCACTGCGGCTGCCGTCGGTGTTGGGCAAGGAGAATCTGCTCTCGGATCCAGCCCAGCCAGGGCTCCAGCCCGTCACCCGTCTTGGCAGAAAGACAAAAAATCGGCACAGAAGGGTTGATCTCGCGGATATTGGCCTGGATCCGATCCAAATCCACCTCCAACACAGGAACCAGATCCACTTTGGTGATCAGCAGACAATCCGCCTCTCGAAACATGATTGGGTACTTGAGAGGCTTGTCTTCCCCTTCTGTGACGCTGAGCAGTGCTACCTTGGCGTGTTCCCCCACCTCAAACTCCGCCGGGCAGACCAAGTTGCCGACATTTTCCACCAGCAGCAAATCCAGTTGTTGGGGATCCAGCAGTGCTTCCAATTGCTGCAAGCCCCCGGCCACCATGGCCGCATCCAAATGACAGGCCCGCCCCGTGTTGATGGCAATCACCGGGATCCCGTAGCGACGCAACCGCTCCGCGTCCAGTTGGGTCGTCATGTCTCCCTCGATCACCGCCAGGCGCAGCGAGCCGGCAAGAGCGACCACGGTTTTCTCCAGCAAAGACGTCTTACCCGCCCCCGGCGCGCTCATGAGGTTCAGACAGGTTACTCCCCAGGCATCAAAATGCTCCCGGTTGTGGTCGGCCTGGTGTTGATTGGCGTGGAGCAGGTTAATCCCCAGATCCAAGACTTGGTGCATGGCACAACCCGTGTTGCGGTTGAGGAGAAAACGCTCTAGCTGCGGAAAGAGCTGGATTCGGCCACCGTAGGGGTGGGAGAAGGGCCGACGGAGAGTTTACGCACCTCGGAGCAGAAAGAAGCCATGCTGAAGCCACCGAACCGCTTGACAGTGCTGGCCCGCAGGCGCAAGTTGGGGCTGGCAAACCAAATGCGCTCTTCCGACTCAGTCATCTCATACTGGGTGTAAAGGGTAAGGGCGCCATCGGATCCCATGACATAGGTACCGGCCACCGGTACTTTCTCAGCGTAGCCCTGATCCCGCAGCAACTGCCCGCGCATGGGATCGGTCTCATCGGGGATAGGTACCAGCACCACGTCTCCCTTGTACTCTTCGTTGTCCCACTCCTGCTCGCCATCCCACCGCACCCGCGCTGCTCCCACAGCTCGTCGGGGATCCACCCTGAACAACTCGCAAACCCGGATGACTGCTGGATCGGTTGCCGCAAGGGTGGCAATTTGTAGCCGCGACCTCCCACCCTCAGAGCGGCGAAAAGCCAAGTGATGGCTGGTGCGTTGGCACATCCACTCCCCAGCACTGAGGGCAAAAAACTCCATTACGGTCATCATGGCCGACGCGGATCCTCATCGATGGAACAGGGTTTGCCGATCTTAGCTTGCAGGGCAACTCAACGATTTAGCTAACGGTGGTGCGGGGGCAATCAGTCCTGCGCTCTACCCGCAGGGTGAGCACCGGGATACAGGGATCCCCGCCATACCTCTGAGCGAAATCTGTAGTAAAACCTACTTATGCTGGTGTAACCTACAAGCACCGGATTGATCCAGATGCCTCCCAACAAGCCGCTCGCGTCAGCGGGACGGAGGCCTTGCTGTTGGCGTGGCTGGAGATTGGCCGGGACGTATACAACTACACTTTGCCGGAAATCAACGAGTGGATAGCATCTTGCTCTTGGCCGGTGGACAGGGGTTCCTGGGTGCAGGAGTCCATCCTGTCTGCCGATGCACCGTTCCCTGGGATTAGACTTGTTTTGCGAGCTGGCAGTAGCCAGGGAGGCTGGGGAAGGGAAACTGCCTGTTCAGTCGGTCTGTCGGGGGTTGTAGACCCAGACAAGTGGCGTGGGGCAGGAATGCCCGACCGCGAGGTAAGGACTCCGTCCTGCTGACGGGAAGGGTGGCCCCCGCTCTGTCCACAGGACGAGCGCCGGGAGGATGTCACCATACTCCCCTGCCCAAAGGCAGAGGATTCTGGCTCTTGGTTCCAAGACAGCACTTGCCGTATCGGGTTGCCCCTTTACGACAGCGGTGCCCATCTCCCCAAGCGGGGCAGTTCCCTTCTGCCCTAAGTACCGTTGAAGAGAAAGGGCAAAACCTATTCAGGTTGCTTGCGTAGTCGCCGGACTACCGGGTTTTTTAAGTGGTTGACTACTCTACTACTGGTCTAGAGTACAGCACAAAAGCTGCCGTGAACGGCAGGGCTTTAGACCCAATTCTTTGGTAAAACAATTGCCAATAAAATGCCAATAAAAGGCTACCCGCTTGCTCGCCTTGCAGGGGCCAACTCAAGCGCTAGACCAAGAGAGCCAAGGTTTTTTTAACTCAGCACAGGTGTCTTTGGGGCAAGGGATCCATCCGACAAGCGCCAACCGACTGCCAGTTGTTTCTAACTGACGGCCACGGGCGACTTAGCGGCAGCAGCAGCGCGATTTTCCTCTTCCTCAGGAGGGACAACGGCAAACTCGATGTGGTTGAGCAGGGTGGTCACGAAGGCGAAGAGCAGGAAAGGCAGGGAGATCACCAAAATCAGAGCAATGGTGAGAAAAGCGTAGAGGGGGCTATTCATCAGGGAGAGGGCAGCGGCCAAGCTGGCAAAGATGACAATCAGCCAAACGATGATCTGGCCGTAGATATCTCCAAAGGAGAGGGTACAGGTGAAGCGGTAGCGGGTGTGAGTGTTCATGGCAGTTCCTCTGGATAGCCTGGATGGTTTGATCCTAAGGGCAGATCAAGCCTCAGCCTGAGAAATATGTCGAGATTTTAGACGAGAGACGAGGAGATGCCTCTCTTTGCTAAGAAATATCTCAAGAATCGGCTGAGAAAGAGGGGATCCGCCGTCTGGAAGGAGGCAGGATGCTACCCTCAAGATTGGGAACCGTTTCTTGCAGGCAGCAGCCATGTGTATTTGTATTCACTGCTACTACGTGGATCGCTGTACCACCTACCATGCCGTAGAAGCGCAGCATCAGCAACCTCATCTCACACTGACGCCGGATTTTGAGCCGCAGGGCCCCCAGATCAATGTCAATATCCGCAATGGGGGCACCGAGATGGAATGGGATGTGGTGGGCTGCCAGAGCTTTCGCGAGGAACGGAACAAATGGGCGCGACTTCGTCCCTATGAGGCGGTTCCCACGTAAGATCCAAGAGCGGCCTGGATTTCCAGGGAGTTTCTTGCCCGGCCAGGTTAGAACTCTTCAGTTTGGCAGTTCGGCTCTCCCAGTCTGAGAGGTTTGATGGGGGCTGGAGAGGTTTTTGTCGAGTTTCGAGAGATTGGAAGACTATGATGCTGGCCTCAAGCCCTACAGCGCTGCCAGTGGATGCCCGTCAACAGGTGAGCCAATTCATGCAGCGCCTACAAGATGACATCTGTGCCCGTCTGGAGGCCCTAGACGGAAAAGCCAAGTTTCGGGAAGACCGTTGGGAACGCCCTGGAGGAGGGGGTGGGCGCTCGCGGGTCATTCAGCAGGGAGACGTGTTTGAGCAGGGGGGAGTCAATTTTTCCGAGGTGTTCGGATCCCATCTGCCCCCTTCGATTCTGAAACAGCGTCCAGAAGCGGCAGGGCATCCTTTCTACGCCACAGGCACCTCTATGGTGTTGCATCCTCGCAACCCCTATGTGCCGACGGTACACCTGAACTATCGCTATTTCGAGGCGGGGCCGGTTTGGTGGTTTGGGGGCGGGATGGATCTCACCCCCTATTACCTGTTTGAGGAGGATGCGGCCCATTTTCACCGCACCCTCAAGGCAGCCTGTGACCGCTTGGATCCCGTCTACTACCCAGTTTTCAAGATCTGGTGCGATCGCTACTTTTTCCTACCTCATCGCGGCGAGGCGCGCGGCGTTGGCGGCATTTTCTTCGACTATCAGGATGAACGCCCTGGGCTGCTCTATCGGCCTGAAGGCCAGGCGGAAGGGGATCCCGAACAACTGGCTTCTGAGCCACCATCGTTACAGGTGCGGGTGGGATCCCGCAGTTGGGAACATCTTTTCCAGTTGGTGCAAACCTGTGGCGACGCCTTCTTGCCGGCCTATGTGCCGATTGTGGAGCGGCGGCAGGGGATGGAATGGGGGGAGAGAGAACGGCAATTCCAGCTCTATCGTCGCGGGCGCTACGTGGAGTTCAACTTGGTCTATGACCGCGGCACGATCTTTGGACTCCAGACCCAGGGCCGCACCGAGTCGATCTTGATGTCTTTGCCGCCATTGGTGCGCTGGGAATATGGCTACGAGCCCCAGCCGGACACGTGGGAAGCTAAGCTCTACCAGGTGCTCCGCCAGCCCCAGGATTGGGCGTAGGCCGGCCATACCCCGTCTCTGCTTCTGAGGATCCGTGGCGTGTTTTCTCCTTTCCCCCTCACCTACCGCGTTCAGCCCCCCCGACAGGGCGGCTTAGGACCCGCACCTGTGTTGGTGATGCTGCACGGGATCGGCAGCCACGAGGGGGATTTGTTCCAGTTGGCCCCCTATCTGGATCCCCGGTTGGCGGTGATCAGCTTGAGAGCCCCTATTCCTTGGAGTGGAGGCGGGTTTGCCTGGTTTGAAATGGCCTGGACACCGGAAGGGCTGGTGGGGGATCCCCAGCAAGCGCGCAATAGCCTCCAGCTCCTGAGCCGCTTTCTAGAACAGACGCTGCCCAGTGGGATCCCGGGTATTGCCCTGGATCCCAGGCAGGTGTATTTGCTGGGGTTTAGCCAGGGGGCGATCATGAGCCTGTACTTGGCTCTGACCCAGCCGGAGAAGCTGGCGGGGGTGGTGGCAATGAGTGGGCGCCTATCTCCAGAGATCCTGGCCGAGGCGGTGGAGCCGGAGCGGATGAAACACCTGGCCATCCTGGTGGTTCATGGCACTGCTGATGCTGTTTTGCCGATTGCTTTTGGCCGTCAGATCCGGGATTATTTTGCCCCGCTGCCACTGAACTTTACCTATCGCGAGTACGAGATGGGCCATGAAGTTTCCCCGGAGAGCCTGCGGGATATTCAGGTGTGGTTGCAAAACCTGTTGGATAGGAGAGATTCGGAAGTGAAAACCTGAAGAAGTTTGACCCAATTGGGATGACCCTAATTCAGGTGTTGAGCAAGGCTGTGCAGCACTTAGCAAGCTCCTCAATGGCACAGCTCCGGTTCTCGCCATCTTCAGGGTTTCGAGGGGCAAGTGATAGGGATCCCTGCCCCATTCAGTTTTCCGGCTCTCCTTCGGGTTCGGATGTCAGCTAGAAATCGCAGGAGCCCCGCACTGTACCCGTAGGGTCAGTGTCGGGAGGAATGCGGAAGTTACGATAGAAC
>NZ_JANSIA010000083.1:0-13954 GCF_047461835.1 Synechococcus sp. R60.1
CTACCGTTCGCGCCAGCGGGCCGGAGGCCTTAAGCCCGCCCTGTACTGCGAAGCAGTCAGGGTCGGGTAGTTTACAAAGCGGCTGTGTCATGTACCCAAGCTAGGTCTTGGCCTCAGGTAGAGGTGTGTCTTTCCGCACAAAAATAGATCTTTATCAAAAGAAACGGCCAGGAAGACAAACACCGCCATTTGTATTCGCCCAGGGTTGCGCAGCAATGGGAAAATTCTCCCCTGGCCAACAATTACCCGTTGATGTTCCTTCCCGCTTTTGAGTCAGCCCAGATGGTTGCCAAGGCGGGGTGGAAGGGGTGGAAGTTGAATGCCAAGAGGGCCAGCAAGCCATCGTTTCGAGCAGTACCTCTGGGCATGAAGGCCGGGGCGTCTGCGCCGTGGCTCCCTCAGTGAATTAGGATGGGAAAGCGTGGTTTTGCCGTGTCGGCCCGCTTGTTCTTCTCTTGGGTAGATCTGGAGCAGCGTAGATGGCAGTTTACGAGGGCAATTTTGTTCAGACGGAGGATCTGCGTCTGGCCATCGTCATCGGTCGGTTTAACGACCTAATCACCGGCAAATTGTTGGAAGGGTGCCAGGACGCGCTGAAGCGGCATGGTGTGGATGTCGGCCCGGAGAGCAAGCAGGTGGACTACTACTGGGTGCCCGGCAGTTTTGAGGTGCCTTTGCTGGCCCACCAACTGGCCCAATCTCGCCGTTATGACGCCATCATCTGCCTGGGGGCAGTGATTCGCGGGCAAACTCCCCACTTCGACTATGTGGCGGCGGAGGTCTCCAAAGGCATTGCGGCGGCAGGATTTCGTACCGGAGTGCCGGTTATTTTCGGGATCATCACCGCCGATACCCTGCAGCAGGCTCTGGAGCGGGCCGGGGTCAAGAGCAACAAAGGTTGGGAATACGCCATGAGTGCCCTGGAGATGGCTACTCTGATGCGCCAAGTTGCCCCCGTGCTCCAAGGCAGCTACAGCCACAGCGGCAACGGGGCCGGATCCCGTCCGTCTCTGCCCGGTGGAGCGGAAGCCCTGCAGTCTACCCTGGACAGCGCTGCTTATTGACGGCGGGTGAGGCGAGTCAGCACTTCGTTGGAACGCTGCACAAAGGCCCGCACGGCTGCCGGGTCAAAGCTTTTCTGGGTAATCAAAGCCAGATCGTAGATGTGATTGCAGATGAGGCGAACCAAGTCGGGATCCCGACCCTGATCGGCAAGAGACTGCAGGTTTTGGATGAGGGGATGGGCCGTGTTCAGAACCAGGGTGTGCTCTTCCAGAAACTCCAGCGGCTTTTGCTGGATGACGGCGTTGAGCTCCTGCAGGCGCCGCAGCGTCTCCGGCAGCAAGATCATGGCCGGAACCGACTCCGATTTAAGGGCTTCTGCTTGGATCTGCAACTTGTCTTTGCCCAGGGCTTGTCGGAAGAGATCGATCAACTTTTGGCTGCGGGTTTTTTGCGTTACCGGGTCAACAATTTCGGCGGCTTTGTCTTTATCCACCAGCGTTTCATCCAGCTCAGAGTCCACCCGCTTAAATTGGATCCCTTCTTCTTTGTATTCCCGCTCCAAAAAGCTGCTGAAGTGGCTGTCGATCCAGCTATCCAGCATGATCACTTCCAGTCCTTGAGAGCGGTGGAGATCGATGTAGGCACTCTGGGCAGCCTCATCGGTGGCGTAGTAAACTCGCTTGTTTTGCTTGTCGCGGGTGCGCTCCAGGTACGCTTTCAGGGTCACATATTCGGGTTTGTCAGCAGGGGATCCGGCCACTCGGAAAATGAGAATATCCTTAATCTGGGCAAAGAACTTGTCGTTGTTCATCGCCCCAAACTTCATAAAGAGGCTGATGTCGGGCCAGACCTTGACGTATTTTTCGTAATCTTCCCTGTACAGTTCATTGAGACGATCCGCCACCTTTTTGGCAACGTGATCCCCAATGCGTCTTACGGTGCGGTCATTTTGCAAGAAGCTGCGAGAGACGTTGAGGGGAATATCCGGACTGTCGATGGCCCCCCGCAGAGGTAGGAGGAACTTGGGGATAACTTCCTCACAGTTATCTTGGACAAAGACTTGGTTGCAGAACAGCTTGACTTGACCCTTGGTGGGATCAATATCCGGGCGCAACTTGGGGAAATAGAGGATCCCTTGCACGATGAAGGGATAGTCGGTGTTGATGTGCACCCAGAAATGGGGATCCTCTTGAAAGGGATAGAGGTAGCGATAAAACTCTAGGTAATCCTCATCTTTGAGTTCGGAAGGTGAGGTTCTCCACAGGGGCTTTTGCTTGTTGATCACTTCCCCGTTTAACTTGATGGGAACGGGGATGAAATCGCAGTATTTACGAACCAATTCCCGAATGCGGCTTGGCTCCAGGTATTCTTCGTTTTCGGGGGTGATGTAAAGGGTAACGGTGGTGCCGATGCTGGAGCGCTCAGAATCGGAGAGGGTAAAAGTAGTGGTGCCGTCACAAGCCCACTTCACCGGCGTGCTGCCGGGCCGATAGGAGAGGGTGTCGATCTCCACCCGCTGCGACACCATAAAAGAGGAGTAGAATCCTAGACCAAAGTGGCCAATGATTGCTTGCTCTGCGTCTTTGCCCTTGTACTTTTGAATGAACTCTTCAGCGCTGGAAAAAGCCACCTGGTTGATGTATTTTTTCACTTCCTCGGCAGTCATGCCAATGCCGTTATCGGCCACTGCTAAGGTCTTGGCCTCCTTGTTGAGGGCAATCGTAATCTCCGGCTCTGGGAGATCTGCCACTTCGCCGGCAAGGCTGGCCATCTTCAGCTTGGTGATGGCATCAGCAGCATTGGAGATCAGCTCCCGCAAGAAGATCTCTCGATCCGAGTAGAGAGACTGCTTGATGATGGGAAAGATGTTCTCGGTGTGGATGGTGATGGATCCCTGTTCCAGCACGGTCATAGGTGGCTCAGCACTCAAACAAGCTCAGTGCTAATCTACAGAGACCGAAAAGTCCCCGACAAGCAGGCTCTTTTTCGGAAATCCGCACTCGCAACCGAACCGGCTCTCTAGAGCTGAGCTGCTCCGGGCGGAGCTTGGGCTTGGCCGTTCCCATCAGTGGTGCGGAGCGCTTCATCCAAAGCAAGTTGTTGGGCCCAATCCTGGCCGATCCGAATGGTGACGTCGGAGTTGAGAACGCCAGTAGATTCTACCCGCACTTCTCCCAGGCCAATGGCGGCGCGGATCTGTTTGGCTCCTTCGCGATCCCCGCTCTGGGCGAGGATCTCCGTTTGCTGCAGCACCTGGGTGCTGTCTTCCACAGCAAAAGCATGGACGTATCCTTGCCTCACCAATTCCTGCACCATACGGCGGGCCATCCCCGGCTCTCCGGTTGCGTTTTGCACGGCTATGCGCAGGCGGTGTGGAGGAATGCGGGCTACCTCTGCCTCCAGGCCAAAGTGGGAGACGGCCACCCGTCGGATCCCGGCTGGATCCGGCAGCCAGTAGCTGGTGGAGAATTCTCCCGGCTGACTGAAGCGGCCCGGCAGCAGCACCAGGTCGATGCGATCGCCCCCAGAGGTGAGGACAAACTTGGCCAAGCTCAGAACCTCTTCCCAGGTGAGGTTGGTATCGAGGTTGGTGCGGACGACCTGCAAAATCTTCGGGATCCGCGGCCAGACAGCAGGGGAGAGCAGTTCCCGGCTCAGGGCCCGCAGCAATTCCTGTTGCCGTTGCACCCGACCGATATCCCCCAATCCCAGGTGATCGCGGCGGAAGCGGGCAAAGTGGTGGGCTTGTTCTCCATTGAGGCGTTGCCAGCCGGGCTCCAGGTGGATGAACAAC
Organism: Synechococcus sp. R60.1; assembly: GCF_047461835.1. Lineage (NCBI taxonomy): Bacteria > Bacillati > Cyanobacteriota > Cyanophyceae > Synechococcales > Synechococcaceae > Synechococcus > Synechococcus sp. R60.1. The sequence continues at coordinate 3,800 of NZ_JANSIA010000083.1, forward strand.
TGCTGGGTGTGATCTGCGTACTGCATCGGTTCCGGCACGTAGATTTCCACGCCGCCCACCGCGTCGATCAGCTCTTCCAGAGCGTCGGTATTGAGGCGAATGTAGCGGTCAATCGGGATCCCACCCATCAAGTGGCTGACCACCTGAGCCGTCAGCGCCGGGCCTCCTGCCAAGTTGGCAGCATTGATCTTGGCCACACCAAAGCCAGGCAAGCGCACACGAGTGTCGCGGGGGATGGACAAAACGGTAATCCGCCGCGCCTGGGGATCAAAGCGGGCCAAGAGAATGGTGTCGCTGCGGGTGTGGAAGCGATCTCGCTCTGTGGGCAAGGGCAGGGTGGGATCCGGGTTGTCCGTGCCGAGAATGAGGATATGCAACGAGCGATCCAGAGCCGCAGCCCGTAAGGCATCGGGACGGAAGGCTTCTTGTTCTGCAGGTGTGAGGGAAGTTGGGATCACCTGACGGGGCAACATCACGGCCAGGAGGGCACCGGCAGAACCCGCCAACACAGCCGTGAACCCCAACAACAGCCAGAAGATCCCCTGACGAATAGCCTGCTGACGAGCTGCGCGGACACGGTCAGGACGGGGGGGATAGTGGAAGGAGGGCATCAGGTCAGACCAGGTCTCGCGAGCGCGTACAGGAAAGGGTGTACTGTCTGGGTGGTGTTGCCAACTCCACCAATTCAAGGCCATGTTACCCTATCCTCAGTTTTCAGAGTTGTCTGGATCCAACTTCAGCGAGGTAGCAGTCGCCACAGGGGGATCCCTGCAGCCGTTGTCGGGAAAGTCAGAGGTGCATCTTTGGCTGCAGACAGTCCCCCCGTTGGAGAAGTTGCTCCCCCAGCTCGGCCTTCTTTCCCCTGAAGAATGTCGGCGGGCAGAGCGTTTACAACTGCCGGCAGATCGGCGCCGCTTTCTGGCCGGTCGTCTTGGGTTGCGGAGCTTGCTTAGCCGCTACAGCGGCATTCCGCCCCAGGGGATCCCCCTCGACCACAGTTCTACCGGCAAACCCTACTGGCGGGATCCACCCCTGCCGCTGCAGTTTAACCTCAGCCACTCCCACGAGCGCGTCCTGATCGGCCTGAGATGGCAATACCGCATTGGAGTGGATCTGGAATGGGTTCGACCTGTGCCCCGCTGGCAGCGCATCGCCCAGCGCTACTTTTCGGCTGCCGAGCAAGTCCGTTTGGCCAACTGTCCAGCTCCAGAGCGAGATGCCCTCTTCTTCCAAATGTGGACACAAAAAGAGGCGCTCCTGAAGGGAACAGGCAGGGGTCTGGCCGGCTCCAGAGCTTTGGACGGGGACTCCCGCTGGGTGACCTTACCGCTTCAGGTTGCCGGTGGCTACGTCGCTGCGGTAGCCCTTGAAATGAGGGGCGAAATACCCGAAGACGGAGGGGAAGCCCTAACTGTGCGGCTCTACACGGATGTAGAGGGCTAGACAGCCGCAGCGGCAAAATCTCTCCACCCACCGCTCGAGCTGCTATCTTGAGTTTCCAAGCTACTCCCCTCAGCGGGAGAGAGTTTTTGATTCCATGCTGTTGCCATGTTAAGCAGGTTCTGTCGTTTCCTGGTGTTGGGAATTTGGCTATCGGTTCTCATGATTGGGATCCCTGGCCTGGCGCAGGCGCGGGAGCTCTCCAGACAAACGCCGCAGGAGAAGGTTATTGAGTTGGGTACTGCCGACAATCAGTTGGTGTTTGTGCCCAAGGAACTGTCTTTTCGCAACGGCAGCCTCTACCGTCTTCGCCTGAGCAACCCCAGCCAATTGAAACATTATTTCAGCGCCAAAGATTTTGCCGATGCCGTTTGGACCCGTAAGTTGGAAGTGGCCGGCGTGGAAATTAAGGGCCAGATCCGAGAACTGGAGCTGAAGCCAGGCGCTTCGGTGGAGTGGCAATTTATTCCTCTGAAATCTGGGGTCTATTCTCTGGTTTGCACCATCCCCGGCCACGCTGAGGCGGGCATGATTGGGCAGATTACCATCGGCGATTGAGATCCTCTTCCTGGGCTACCCGGCCAAAAGGGGATAGAAAAGAGAAAGACGCTGCCAGGCCAATCCATGAAAAACCCGCTCACGCCCAAAGCCCTTCGCGCCACCGACGCGAACGCGGAACACTGGACTCGGCGACGCCAGGCAGCTTCCCCTCGAAAGAGCAGGCCCCCCCTTTCGGAACGGGTTGCCGGCTATGCCATAGCGCTTCTCTCCCTCACTGCCGTCCACGGGATCCGCTACTACAACGAACCACAACTGACCGTCGGCAGCCGCTCCCCGCAGACGTTTCTTGCCCCTGCTGCGGCGGAGATTGAAGATGTGGAGGCTACCCAGGCCCGACAAGCTGAGGCGCGGCGGCGGGTGGCGCAGGCCCTCAAAATCAACAGCACCGCCAACGACAGCATGCGGCAAAATCTGGAGGCTCTCCTGGCTGAGGTGGAGGCCATCCGACAAGAGGCAGGGCCTCTGCCCTATGTTTCTGTCCAGTTGCTGTCTCTGCCAACGCAGATCTACCTGCGCCAGCTTTCCCCAGAGGAGTGGGAACTCCTTCAGGCTCGCGTCCGACAAGAGGCCATCCGCGGAGCCACCCCATCTCCTTTGGAAGAGCCTTCTTCGGGGCGACCGGAGCAGCTTCCTCCGGAGCAGCGGGCCAAGCAAGAGCTTGTCGAGGTTTGGCAGCGGGTCTGGTTGGACGGATCGGCCACCCAGATGGCGGCGACGGATCCCTATACTCAGCTAATTGCCCAGGTGGAAGCGGCGCAGCAGCGCTATCGGGCAGCTTTGCCGGCTCTGGAGCAGCTCACCCCCCCTGTCCCGGCCACCGTTCTCAATTTGGCAGATGCGGATTGGCAGCATTTGCAAACCTTGAGCCGGCGGGTCTTGGAGCGCCTGCAGAAGATAGGGATTGTGGATGGCCTGCCCCGCGAAGTTCGCGCCGAAGGGATCCAAGCCCAACTGGACGATTTGATTTTTCCGGGCAGCGCCGCCCAACGACAGGAGCTGCAGGCCCTGGTCTATCAGTGGCTGCAGCAGGTGCTCATTCCCAACGTGGAGGTGGATCCCCAGCGCACCGAGCAGCGCATCCGCGCCGAGCTGGAAAAAGTCGAGCCGGTTCTGATCTCGGTTGCCGAGAACCAGGTGATCGTGCGAGCAGATCAGCTCATCACTCCCGAAATTTTTCTCATCTTGGACCACTTTGGGCTCACCCAGCGCGGGATCAACGTCTGGGGCTTGGTGGGGGTGGCCGGCGTGATGGGCCTGGGCCTGGCTGTCTTTGTGCCTCTGCAGCAACGCTTGCGGCCAGGGTTGCGCCGCCGGGATCGGGTGTTGATCCTCATAGTTTCCCTGACCGCTCCCCTTTTGGCGGCCTTGTTCAAGCTGGAGTTCAGCTCCCTGCCGGCAGTGGGGCTGTTGCTGGGCAGTTTTTACGGGGCAGGGCTGGGCTTGGTGGTGGTGGTAGGCCAGGCGCTGTTTTTGCCCTTGGTCTCCCCTGTCAACCTGCTCACCGTCGTGCCCTTGTTGTCCGGCAGCGTGGTGGCCTCTGCCCTGGCCGGGCGTTCCCGTTCCCGCGAAGAGCTGGCCTTGTTGGGAGGAGGAGCGGCAGCGGTGCAGATGCTGGCCTACGGGGCGGTTAGCTTGGCCACCACCGGTGGCATCGACCTGTTGGCCATGGCTTTGGCAGGGGGAACCAGCTTGGGATGGAGCATTGTTGCCCTGGGAGCCAGCCCCTACCTGGAGCGCCTATTTGACTTAGCCACCCCCATTCGTCTGATCGAGTTGAGCAATCCCAATCGCACCCTGTTGCGGCGACTGGCTGCAGAGGCCCCCGGCACCTTTCAGCACACTCTGTTTGTGGCCACTTTGGCAGAACGGGCTGCCCAAAAGCTGAACCTCAACGTGGAGCTGGTGCGCACCGGCACCCTCTACCATGACATCGGCAAGATGTTGCAGGCCCGCTACTTCATCGAGAACCAGATGGGCAGCCTCAACCCCCACGCCCAACTGGACGATCCCTATCGCAGCGCTCAGATCATCAAGGCCCACGTCAGCGATGGCCTGCGCCTGGCCAAGCAATACAACCTGCCTACCGCCGTCCAGGCGTTTATCCCTGAGCACCAGGGCACAATTCTGATTGCCTACTTTTACCATCAAGCCCAGATGAAAGCCGGGGATCAGCCGGTGCCCGAAGAACCGTTCCGCTACGATGGCCCGATCCCCCAGAGCAAGGAGACGGGGGTGGTGATGATGGCCGATGCCTGTGAAGCCGCCCTGCGCAGTATGACCTTGAGCGATGGCTTCGGCCCCGATGTGGTCGAGCGGGCAAAGGCTGTTGTCCGCAAAATTGCCCAGGCCCGCTGGCAAGATGGCCAGTTGGTTGACAGTGGGCTGACGCTGGAGGATTTGGAGGTGGTGGCGGACGCTTTTGTGGAGGTCTGGCGGGAATCCAACCACGAGCGCATTCCTTATCCCAGTTTCACCCCTGCCCCCTCGCTGCCTGAGACTCCTTCTGCTCAGGCCCAGATCCCGGTGTTGATGAGCCCCTCTACGGGATCCCCTTAGCCAGGTGACCTCTCCCGTTCGCGTCAGTGAGACGGAGTCCTCAGAAGCTAAGTAGGTGGAGAAAGGTCTAGCCCTGCGGCTCATCGATCAGTACGATAGGGGATCGTTCTGTGGATCCAATGTGAACCAAGGCAGTCCTGGGATCTGCAGCCCTGGGCTGAGAGTCTTTGTTTCATTGTTTTTGGATGGCCTGCTGTTCGCGTCAGCGGGACTGAGTCTTTATGCCTTATGCAGCTCCTGCTTCATCCACCCATCCCCCTGTAGTCCCTCTTCAGATCCCGCCTTTGTCTTGCCCCAGCCCTGTGCAACTTTCGCTGGTCATTCCCACCTACAACGAAGCCTCTAGCATTGGCAGCTTGGTCAGACAATTGTGCGCCCACCTCGACACGATTCTACCGGGGGCCTATGAGCTGATTGTGGTGGATGACAACAGCCCGGATCACACCGCCAAGTTGGCCCAGGAGCTGCAGGAGGAGTTTCCCCAACTCAGCGTTATCTGCCGGCAGCGGGAACGGGGCCTGGCTACAGCAGTGGTGCGAGGATGGCAGGCTGCCTGCGGAGAGGTGCTGGGGGTTATGGATGGGGATTTGCAGCATCCGCCGGAGATCATCCTCAAATTGTGGCTGCTCATCCAGAAGGGGGCAGATCTGGCGGTGGGCAGCCGCTATGCGGAGTCGGGGGGGGTGAGCCACTGGAGCTTGGGCCGACGCATCGTCTCCCGTGGGGCCCAATGGATCGGGTTGGCTCTGCTGCCAGGGATCTTCAGCCGTGTTTCCGATCCGTTGAGCGGACTGTTCCTGGTCAGACGCCAAGCCATTGCCGGGATCCCGCTCAACCCCAAGGGTTACAAGCTGCTGATCGAGGTGCTGGCGCGGGGCCGGGTGAAAACCATTGCTGAAGTCGGCTACATCTTTCAGGAGCGCCAAAACGGGGAGAGCAAAATCCAACTGCAAACTTGTCTCCAATATCTCCACCACCTGATGGTGCTGCGCTTTTCGCTAGGGCAGGTGGGATCCTTTTTGCGCTTCAGCACGGTTGGCCTATCCGGCACCTTGGTGGACATGGCTTTGCTCTATGTTTTGCACGATCCCACCAACTTAGGATGGGATCTCATAACCAGTAAGCTGGTTGCTTCGGAGGTGGCCATTCTCAATAACTTCCTCTGGAACGACCTGTGGACTTTTCGCCATGTGACCCGCTTGCAGCCGGGGCCCTGGAATCGCCTGAAGCGGTTGGCGAAGTTTAACGTTATCTGCTTAATTGGCTTGGTTCTCAACACTTCACTGGTGACCTTGCTGAGCGAGCGCTTGGGCATTCATTATTTGTTGGCCAACTTAATTGCCATCGGTATTGTTGTATTCTGGAACTTCTACCTCAACTCCAAGCTGAGCTGGAGGAGTGCAGAGGTTAAGTCGGACTCTGTGGGTGGCCAGTCTTGAGTATGGCTTTTTCCAGGAAGAGCCAATCCGGAGGTATGGGCATTTCGCTCATTTCCTCACTGTCTGGGCCCCCTTTGGCATCCACCTTCGCCCCTTGTTCCTATGGCTGCGCTAAGTAGAGTTAGGGCGGATCCCCTCTAGGGCGATGATCTCCTGGATGACCGAGCGAACAACGGGAGCAGCCGTCGTCGAGCCGAAGGCATCTTCCCCCTGCGGCTCGTCGATCACCGCCAAGATCACGTAATTGGGGCGAATGGCCGGGAAATAGCCCACAAAACTGGTGATGCGCTTGCCGGGCAAATAGCCCCCCCGTGGCCCGGCTTTCTGGGCAGTGCCGGTTTTGCCAGCGATCTCATACCCCTCGATCTTGGCCGATTGCCCCGTGCCAAAGTCCACCACATCCCGCATTTGGATACGCACTGCCAGCGTGGCTTGCTCGGATAGTACCCGCACCGGCTGCGGCTGCGGGGATCCCCAAACCAGAGTATCCGTATCCTTTTCCACCAAGCCTCGCACCACATGGGGCTGTACTTTCAGTCCGCCATTGGCAATGATGCAGTGCATGGCAGCCAACTGTAGAGGAGTGAGGGCCAGCCCCTGGCCGAAAGCGACAGTGGCCCGCTCCACCGGCACCGTAACAAACTGTCGCAGCGGTTTCAAACGGCTGGCCGGCTCAAAGGGCAAATCCACGCCACTGCGCTCGTTGAACCCCAGCCGCACCAAGGCATTGTAGTACTGGCGGGGATCCAGCTTGCGCATTAGATGTACCATGCCCACATTGCTGGATTGCCGCAGGATATCCGTGACGCTCATCCAGCCATGGGCCCCTCGCTGGTGGTAGTCGTAATTTTGAATGGGCCACTGACCGATGAGAATCCGACCCTCGTCATAGACCCGTTCATCTGCTGTAAAGGCTCCAGCATCCAACCCAATGGCAATGTTGATGGGCTTGAAGGTGGATCCCGGCTCATACAAATCCGTTACGGCCCAGTTGCGAAAAAGACCGGGGTCATACTCAAAGTAGCGGTTGGGGTCATAGGTGGGCTCGCTCACCAGAGCCAAAATCTCCCCCGTGTGGGGCTGCAAGATGATCACCGTACCCCGCAGCGCTCGAAACCGTTGCAGTTGGGCTTTCAGGGCAGCGCGGGCAGCTCTTTGCAGGCGCATATCTAGGGTAAGTTGCAGCACCGTCTCGCCAGATTGCAGCAGCCCTTCCGGCACCTCGGCAGCCAACAGTCGTCCGTAGCCATCGCGAGGAATAGTAACAGGCTGAACAGTACGCTCCAGCAGCTCTTGTCGGGAATATTCGACTCCCGCTTGGCCCTGATGATCCAGATCCACATAGCCCACCACCTCAGCGGCCATCTCTTTTTGGGGGTAAACGCGTTGCCGCTCGCTCACCAGCTCCAGGCCATCCAGATGCAGAGCCTGAATTTGATCTGCCACCTCCTGGGATACCCAGCGCTCCACCCGCACTGCCTGATTGGCCGATAGCCGCTGCGCCAGTTGCTCTACTGGACGCCGCAACAGGGGAGCAAGAGCGGTGGCCATTTCCTCTGGAGTGCGTTTGCCAAAGAGGCGGGGATGGGCCCAGAGAGTATAGACGGGGCGATCTACGGCCAGCAATTCTGCCTGCTGCTTGGCAATAGAATGACGATCCACAATTGAGCGACGAGGAATGAAAGGTCTTAGCTGGGCTCTCTGCTGGGCTTCGGCTCGCTGCTGCAATAGGGGTGCCTGTTGATGTTGCAAATAAACCAGACGTGCTCCTGTTACAAATAGGGCGATGATCAAAGCCAGTCCGGTCATGCCGGCGCGAAAGTCAAGCTGGCGGGCCGTCGGGATCCGATCCCCCAAGAGCCATCCCAGCGTTGTTCCCCACTGCCTAGAGCTTCGCGGTGAAGGGATCCAAGAACCTCTGCGTCGGCGCCGTTGAGCAAGTTGCCGGCCATTTTGCCTTGTCTCCAGAGATTTCGGCACAGGCCGCCCTACCCTAGCCCTAGGTCTGCCTTCCATTGCAATCCTCACATAAGCACCACCGCTAGTTTGGCGCTCATCCCACTGTTATGCCACCCCACAGCTTCTGGGAAAGACCTTGGGATCCCGAAAAGCAGCCAGGACATTTTAGAGGTATTGGAGATAACATAATACCTCAGAACATGAATTAGGTGCGGGCAAGTCCTCAGACTTTTCGCACTTGGATCCACAGTTTTAAATCACATTCAAAAGAAACTGGGAGGACATGAAAAACCCAACTCACTTGCGTACATTCAACAGCTCAAACCTTTAACTTGCTTGATTTAAAACCTCTTCCTGGCGCTTTGTGATGACAGTGAATCAGAGGCGCGGGCAGAGGCCGAGAAGCTGGGTCAATTTTTGGGGTGTCCGGTCATTTTTTTGCGGGAAACAAAGTCATAGTGCTAGAGGGACGTAGCCCCGAGAGGTATTCAAGGTAAGTTAGATCTGTCCATCTGCCCATAGGGATCCCCTCCATTGCCTAGAGCGGTTTGGCTAATCCTGGGGTTGGGCTTGTTCATGCGGGGCCTGGTGGCTGCCCTTTTGCCGCCGGGCTTTGACGAAGCCTACTACTACCTCTACACCCGCCATCTGGATTGGAGCTATTTTGACCATCCGCCGCTGGTGGCCTGGACAACGGGCTTGGGGCCTGCCTTGACCGGCCAGGTGTCGGCTTTTTCTATTCGACTGGGATCCCTGCTGCTGTATTGTGGCTCTTCCCTACTCCTTTACTACACCGGAGCACGCCTTTTCTCTGATCGGGCAGGACTGATCAGCTTGGCGGCTATCAGCATCGCGCCCATCCTTTGGATTGGGTTTGGGGTGCTGACCTTGCCGGATAGCCCGCTGATCTTTTTTACGGCAGCAACCTTGTGGGTGGCCGCTCAGGAGTTTTTTCCGGCTCCTTTGGGGCAGGGGAAATTGGCTGTCTATGGGGCGGCTCGCTATCGGCCAGGGCCTAGGCTAGCGCTCATAGGTCTCTTGGTGGGGCTGGCCTGCTTGGGGAAGTACCACGGCTTGGCTTTGGGGTTCGGCCTGGTACTCTTTTGTCTGCTCAGCCCAGTTCATCGCTGCGCCCTAAGGTCAGGATGGACGGTGCTGGCGGTGCTGGGTTTTGTGCTGGCCTTCAGCCCGGTGCTGCTCTGGAACGCCCAGCAGGATTGGGTCTCCTTTCGCTTTCAGGCGGGGCGGGCGGTGCCGGAGGCAGGGTATCAACTGCAAGCGCTGGGGCTGACGATCCTTTCTGAAATCTTTTACCTGTTCCCCAGCTTGGGGATCCCTTTGGGGTGGGCGAGTTTGGCAGGGACGGGTCGGGTGGCCCTGCAGATTCTCCGCGGGATGCGGCTGACGGATGAAGAGCTCAAGCACCTTTTGATCCTGGCCTGTGGATTACCGCTGGTGTTGGCCTTTACCTTGATGGGAGGCTACCGGCCCATCTTGCCCACCTGGCCCATGCCGGGGTTTTGGGTGCTGACGCTGCTGCTGGGATCCTTCTGGGAACGGTGGCCGGGAGCGAAGCGAACCTTAGTGGGGACGGCGGTGATGGTCAGCTTGGTGGTGGGGGTGGGGCTGGCCCATGTGCGCTATGGCCTGCTGCAGGCTCCTGGCGGGCTGGGCCTGTGGCCCGTGGAGCAGGATCCCTCTACTCAGCTCATTGAAATTGAGCAGTTGCGGCAGCGGTTTCGGACGGATCCCCACCTGGCTCAAGCCCTTGAGGAGGCAGAGTTCGTTTTTACCAATGTCTATTTTTTGGGCGGTCAGATCGCCATGGCCCTGGCTCCGCTGACGGACAAGCCTCTGACCTGCCTGGATGCAGATTTGCGGGGCTTTGCCTTTTGGTCGCAGCCGCAGGACTGGCTGGGGCAGGATGGGCTGCTCATCACTTCCAAGCTGTTCCAGCCGAGGGCAGGGATCCCAGCCACCTATGGCGACTACTTTGCCCAAATCGAGCCTGTGGCCGAGGTTCCCCTGGTGCGGGCAGGGGCGGTGGCGCAAACCTTTCAGGTGTACCTGGCTCGACAGATGCGCAAGCCCTATCCCCGCCCTTATTCCCGCCTGCAATAACAGCAGAGCATGCCTCTAACCCCCAAAACCCTGAACTTTGCTGAATTTACTGAGCTTTAGGCGGTTTGGCAAAAGTCAT
>NZ_JANSIA010000084.1:0-13902 GCF_047461835.1 Synechococcus sp. R60.1
TGTTTGGAAACAAACAGAATGCTATCGCTGCATAGTTGAACAGTGATGTTCAGCAGTGTTCAGCGTAAATGTATCAGTTATGGGGATGTCCCAGCTCACCGCAGCAGAGCTGCCCCCCAGCCAAATAGCCCATCCACCAACAGGGTATTCAGCACTGCTCCCGCAAATGCCCAATGGTGCAAGCGGCGGGATCCCTGGACTCTCCACAATCCAACACCCAGCAACAGAAGGCCCAAGCCGATGCCCCAACCCAGGCCCCAGGGGGTAGCCATTTTGTCGAGGGCCGCCCTAAAAGGGACAACCGCCTGCTCCAACCGGTCAAACTGCATCGCCTGCCGCCACTCAGGCAGCAGCCCCACCGAGTGAATGTAGAGATCTGTAACCGCCGTACCCCACAGGGAGCCGAGATAAAACCAGGTACCGATGCGGGCAAACCGTCGCCGTGTCCCCCACCAGACAATCGGGATCCCCAAGGCTTCCATGGGCATGTGCCAAAGAGGCTCAAAGCGCAGCCATCCCCAATACAGGGATCCTGCCAGCCAAGTCAGGGTAAAGCCGTACAGCAAATCTCCCCACAGGCGGGTACGGGGCTGGGAGTAGAGATGCAAGCTAAGGCCCAGCCAGCCCAAAGACATCACCAAGCTGACCCAAGGGGCATACCGCACCAGGGGCGCTTGCACAAAAACGGGCAGACTCACGAGCAGAGCTGCCACTCCCCCAATGGCATGGTGGGATCGAAAACGCCTTTGAGCCGAGAGAGGGCGGGGATCCAGCCCGGCCAAACGCTCAGAGGACAGCAGAGGCTCATCTTGGAGAGGGGGTAAAAAAGGTGTAGAAGACAAAATGCAATATTAAAAACCTTTACATCAGTTAACATAGCACCTTCTTTGCCCTTCCCTCTTCTCCCCAGCAGGAGCGGGGAAGCCTTGGGGGCCTGGCATTCTCTCTCCAGAGATGTCAGGGTGGGAAGGAGGTGCTGGCCGGAGGAAACTGTATGGACTTGTTGTTGGCAGGAGACATCGGGGGCACCAAAACCAGCCTCAGCCTTGTCAATGCCGAGGATCCCGAGCACAGCCTTTACCACTGCCGCTATGCCAGCCAAGATTACGCCAACCTCGCCCCAATGGTGGGAGAGTTTCTGGCCCAGGCTCGGCGGGAGCTGGGGCGAGATCCACAGCCTGCTGCCGCCTGTTTTGCAGTGGCCGGCCCCGTCATGGAAACAAGGGGCTCAGGGTCTGAGGGACAGACTGCCAAAGTGACCAACTTGCCCTGGGATCTGCAGTCGAGCCAATTGGCCGCAGAGCTGGGGATCCCGCGCGTAGCCTTGATCAACGACTTCAGCGCTGTGGGGTATGGCGTGCTTGCCCTCGGCGACCAGGATCTGGACACCTTGCAAGTGGGTGAGCGTCAACCGCGGGCTCCGATTGGCGTGATGGGAGCAGGCACGGGTTTGGGGCAGGCTTACCTTACCTGGGGAGAAGGGGGTTACCAAGTTCATGCCAGCGAGGGCGGTCACGTGGACTTTTCCCCGCGCACCCCTCTGGAGTGGGAGCTCTTGAGGTATTTGCAAAAACGGCACGGACGTGTCTCCACCGAGCGGGTGGTCTCGGGGCAGGGGATCGTTGCCATTTATCAATTTTTGCGGGATAGCCAGTGGGGCTCAGGAGAAGAACAGCTGCTGGCCCAAATTGAGGCTTGGGAAAAGGGAGCTAAGCATATTGACCCGGCAGCCCAAATTGCCAATGCTGCCATGGAAGCACGGGATCCCCTGGCGGTGGAGTGTCTGCGGCTTTTCATCAGCCTGTACGGGGCTGCAGTCGGGAACTTTGCCCTACACCTGTTGCCGCGCGGGGGCCTGTTCATCGCCGGGGGGATCGCGCCCAAGCTCTTGCGCCTGTTGCACGAAGGGGAGTTTTTGTCCTCGTTTTTGGACAAAGGGCGGATGCGTCCTCTCCTGGAGCAACTGTCGGTGCAGGTGGTGGTGAACGCGCAGGTGGGGCTGAGGGGAGCTGCTCGCTACGCCGCCAACCTTTTGTGAAGGAGCAGCCGCTGCTGTTGAGGTTGCCACCCCTGGAACACCCCATCCAGCAGGTGATGGCAGCGACCCCAACGGATGCTGGAATCGTGCTGGAAAATCTCGCCCAGCTGCCCTTTGCCCCAGACTCCATCTTGAGCCAGCAGATGGGGCAAGATGGGATTGCGCCTTTGCTGGGCTGGATTGGCAGACCCCACACCGGAAAGCACTCTGCCTGTGGCTCCGCCATCCAACTGACAATGATCGCCACCACGCAGAGGGACTTCATAGAAACTTCATGGTTGATCCGATGAATCCAATCTTTTGGGCTTTGGGCATAGCTGTGCTGCTGGCCGTGGGCTTGGCAGCCTATCTGTTGACTGCTCGCAAATACGAGTCTCCCGCCTCTGTGGCCAAGTCTTACGACGAGTGGACTCGGGATGGGATCCTAGAGTTTTACTGGGGCGAACACATTCACCTAGGCCACTACGGCTCTCCTCCCCAACGAAAAAATTTTCTGCAGGCCAAGCACGACTTTGTCCACGAGATGGTGCGCTGGGGTGGGTTGGATCGACTGCCTGCAGGGACAACCGTGTTGGATGTGGGCTGCGGCATTGGTGGGAGCTGCCGCATCTTGGCCCGCGACTACGGCTTTGTTGTAACCGGTATCACCATCAGTCCTCAGCAGGTGAAGCGGGCCCAGGAGCTCACCCCCCCTGATCTGCCTGTCCAGTTTCAGGTGGCAGATGCCCTCGACCTGCCCTTCCCCGATGCCAGCTTCGATGTGGTGTGGTCCATTGAGGCAGGGCCTCACATGCCGGACAAGGCCCGCTATGCCCAAGAGATGCTGCGGGTGTTGAAGCCAGGGGGAATCCTGGTGGTGGCGGACTGGAACCAGCGGGACGACCGGCAAAAGCCCCTGAACTTTTGGGAGCGGCTGGTGATGCGGCAACTGTTGGATCAATGGTCACACCCTTCCTTCTCCAGCATCGAAGGCTTTGCCGAGCAGTTGGAGGCTACTGGCCTGGTGGCGGGACGGGTAGAAACCGCCGACTGGACTCAGGAGACCCTTCCCTCTTGGCTGGATTCCATCTGGCAGGGTGTTGTCCGCCCTGAGGGCTTTCTCAGGTTTGGCTTGGTCGGCTTGGTGAAGTCCTTGCGGGAGGTACCCACCTTTTTGCTGATGCGGCTGGCTTTCGGCACAGGGCTGTGTCGCTTTGGCATGTTCCGAGCGGTGCGGGCAGCTTGTGCTCACAGCCCCAGCTCGGACTTAGCCTGTTGGGCGGCCAGGAGCACCTCCGCATCCTCAGCCTGAGACCAGTCAGGATCGGCAATTTCGGCGTAGAACCGCTGGTCGTAGGGGCGGGTTTGCACCACCACCGGCATGGGCACGGCATGGCCCAGAATTAGGGCTTGCTGTTTGGAGTCCAACTTGGCCAGCACCGTTTTCAAGTTCTGGCTGCCCGCCACCCCTGTGAACACCGCCTCGATATCTTGGTCGTCGTTGAGGAGTGCCGTAATGCGAGTGCCCAACTGCGACATCACTTCGCTATCGATGCTGGAAGGGCGTTGATCCACCACCAGCAGCGTGGCAAAGTACTTGCGCATCTCGCGGGCAATGGTGCCGAAGATGGTCTGCTTGGCCGCCCGCGGATTTAGAAAGCGGTGGGCCTCCTCGATGGTGATGCACAGTTGACGGGGCCGGTCGAGGGGATTTTTGGATTGCAAGTACCGCTCCGTCTGGTGCACGTAGGCCTGGTGAATGCGGCGGGTGATGACGTTGGCCGCCAACATGTAGGAGAGCAGGTTGGACTGGGATCCAAACTCGATAACCACGTGAATGCCGCGGCTGAGGGCATCCAAAATCTGGCCGATGTAGTTGTGGGGCAGGGTGTTGCGGATGTACTTGAGGTTGTCAAGGCGGGTGAGCTTGCGCTGCAGAGCCATCATCGAGGCTTTGTTGCCCATTTTCTGTTCGCAAAACTCTTGGATCTCGGCGTTGGAAAGGCTCAAGAGGCGGCTGATCCAGTCGCGGCCAAACTCGTTGCGCAGGATGATGGCATTTTCCAAGCTGGCTTCCGATAGGTTCAGCTCCTCTGCCAACAGGGCCAGATCCTCCACCTCGATCTGGTTGTAGGCGATGAAGAGCTCCTGCGCATCCCGCACCCCTCGCCGCCGGGTGGAATCGGGATCCAGGGTGTAGATTTGCACCTGACCGGGAAAGAGCTGCCGCAAGCCCTTGACGGTGCTGGCGTGTTTGTCTTCGCTGGCCGCCTCCCAGCCGTACTCGGAGTGCATGTCAAAGATCAGGTTCACCGCTGCCCGTTTGCGGATGATGCCGGCCAGGATCAGGCGGGCTAGAAAGGACTTGCCGGTGCCCGATTTGCCGAAAATGCCGTTGCTGCGCTCCACCCAGCGATCCAAGTCCAAACAGATGGGCACAGCCATGTCGAGGGGCTGGCCGATAGCAAAGTTGCGCCGCTCCGGGTCGTCTTCCCAGCCGAAGACGGTGCGAAAGTCCAGTTCCCGTGCCTCATACACTTGCGAAAAATGGGCGGGCACTGTTTTCACGGGCAGCAGCTCCATGGCGCCAGCGGAAGGGGGTTCTTGGCCGAGGGGAGCTGCCAACGCTTCTGGCCGTTCGGGATTGACCAGGGGATACAGCCTTTCCCCTTCCGTTTGCCGCGGCACCAACATCAGCATCGGGGTGAGGGCAATAATGCCGTAGGTGCCGGTACCGGCCAGCACCTCCTGCAGCAAGGTCTCTTCCGGGCGGGGGGGATTGACCAGAATTTGGGGGTTGCTGGTTTCTAGGGTAACGTCAGTAAGCAGGCCAAAGAAGCGGTTGCGCTGCCCCTGGATCACCACGAATTTGCCCACCCGCAAGTCTTCTACCGAGACACCGGGATTGAGGCGAGCTTCCAGCCCTCGACTCAGGGATCCCTGAATCACGGTGGCCAAAGGTTGAGGAGGGGTCATGGCAGTGGGGGTTGGGTTCCAGATGCCTTATTCAGTTGCCCATCTGTAAGCGGGCGCTGGTGCGGGGGGGCGCCATCCTGCACAATCCAGGTGCGGACGATCTCGACTTCCTCGGGTGTCCAAAAACCTAGACGGGACAAGGGCAGCCCGCGGGCTTGAATGTAGGCAATCTCAGGGGATCCGCCGCGAGCTTGGGGGCGGTTGGGGTTAATGGCGTTGAGGATGTAGGCGTGGCGGCTCGTCCACCGGGGATTGATCAACTCGCTATTGGGATCCCCGGGCCTGACATAGGCCATCGTGGCCTCATAACTGTCCAGCAACTGGGTGCGCTGCCGTCCTGCCGGCTGATGGCAACCCACACAACTGGCTTCTAGCAGCGGTTTGACATCCCGTTCGTAGGTAAATTGCGGTTCGGTGCGAAAACTCAGCTGAATGGCTTGCTCGAGGGGCAGCCCCTCTTGGGGAGAAAGCGTGAGGGTGTAACGGGTGCTAAAGCGCAAGGGATCCCGAGGCTTAAGCAACAACTCGTCTCCCTGCACATCAAAAATAACCGCTGCCGGCGGATCCAACTGAACCGCCAGACGTTGTAGATTGGGATCCAGTGGCCGATTGAATTGCAGCCGAATGACTCCATCCACAAAAACATCCTGCTGTTCGGGGGTAGGCTGGGAAGACACCCACTCCAAAAATGCCTGACTTTGAGAAGCATTCGACTGAGGCCAAACTTGCCGATGAGACTCGATGACAAAGAACGCTGCTGCCAACAACAACAGCCCCGCCCAAGTTCGCCACCGCCGCCAATGGCGAAAGACATTTTGTACGGTCGGAGTGTTCATTGTTGCAGACTCAATTCAACTATTGTCAGAATAGCGAACTTGCCCACACTTCAGCCACCGATGGGATACAAAGTGCCAGGGATCCCCAGCGGATCATGAGGATCCCTTGTTCTGAAAAGTAGAGAAACAATAAACACCGGAGCGAAAGGAAGAGGTCGCTGCTCCCAAGCCCCTGAGGGCTAAAAAGAATACCGAGGGCTTTACCCTGGCTGAGATGAGATCACCAGCAGGGAAAAGCGGCACAGGGAGGCAGCAAATCAGTTGACCCGCTCCAGCTTGATGTTGTGGTGGCCCAGCTTGATCTCAAACTCATCTCCGGGCTTGAGGCCCATCTTCTTGGTGTAGGCAGCTCCGATCAGGAGATTGCCATTCTTATGAACCGAAACCCGGAAGGTAGGAGCGCGGCCACGGGATCCATTTTCGTCACTAGCGCCGAGATCCACGCCAACGGCCTTCAACAGGGCGTTGTTAAACTGCATCAGATTCACTCGCTCCTGACCATTCTTGGTGTAGGTGACATAACCACAGGCGCGAGCTTTTTCCTTGCGATCCGCATTTCCCATTGAAGTTACCTTGTCGAGGAGCTCTTGGCCAGTGAGTGGTTTTGGTTTACTGGTTGTAGCCATATCGAGATGGTTTTAGGGACAACTGTTAGTGTAGCCAGAAACAAACAGCGATTGCAATAGAGTTTGATCCAACTCTTCTTAATTAGAGGGAATGAGTGAGCGACTGCAATGGGATCTGAGGGCTGGTTGCGCAAAACAGCAGTGGGGAATTCCCTCTAAAGGCC
The DNA here is from genome assembly GCF_047461835.1 of Synechococcus sp. R60.1. Lineage (NCBI taxonomy): Bacteria > Bacillati > Cyanobacteriota > Cyanophyceae > Synechococcales > Synechococcaceae > Synechococcus > Synechococcus sp. R60.1. The sequence continues at coordinate 6,620 of NZ_JANSIA010000084.1, forward strand.
AGAACCTGTGGGGGAGACTTTGGCTGAAATGGGGAATGACAGATCCTCAGGCCCTATTCTCGACAGGGTCAAAAGTATCTTTGGGCGAGGGATCCCCGCTTTGCCGCCGGAATTGGGCAAAAGCAGGGAAACTGGAAACAAGGCTGTTTGCGTGTCACTCAATATGGATCCCTTTTGGTCGGGGCGGCGTCTCCTCATTGGGGTGAGCGGGGGGATTGCTGCTTACAAAACGGCAGCTTTGGTGTCTGCTCTGGTGCAGCAGGGAGCAGAGCTCAAGGTGGTTTTGACAAAAGCTGCGGAACATTTTATTTCTCCTTTGACTTTTGCCACCTTGTCCCGCCAGCCGGCTTTTACGGATGCCGCCTTTTGGCAAGCAACACGAGGACGACCGCTGCACATCGAGTTGGGGGAATGGGCGGAGGCTCTCCTCATTGCACCCTTGTCGGCCAACACCTTGGGCAAGTTGGCTCATGGGCTGGCGGATAACTTACTCACCAATGTGGTTTTGGCTTCCCGGTGTCCGGTGGCGGTGGCACCGGCTATGAATACGCAGATGTGGAAGGCGGAGAAGGTGGCCGAGAATTGGCAGCGGCTACACCAGGATCCCCGTTTTTGGGCCTTGCCGACGGCCAGTGGCCGCCTGGCCTGTGATGCGGTGGGGGAAGGGCGCATGTTGGAGCCGGAGGCGCTGCAGGAGTATGTGCGGGCTTTGCTCTGGACAGGGGGGAAAAAAGATTGGCAGGGCAAGCGGGTGTTGGTGACGGCGGGGGGTACACGGGAGCCCATCGACGCGGTGCGTTTTATCGGCAACCCGGCCAGTGGTCGGATGGGAGTGGCGCTGGCGGTGGCGGCAGCCTGCCGGGGGGCGACAGTGACGCTGGTCCATGGGCCGTTGGGGATCCCCTTTGATCCAGCGCCCTTCGCCATTCGGGCCATTCCGGTGGAGACGGCAGCCCAACTGGAGGCGGCTTTGCAGGCGGAATTTCCCCAGGTGGATCTCTTGTGGATGGCTGCTGCTGTGGGGGATGTGCGCCCCTCCCAGGTTTATCCGGGGAAGCTGCCTAAAGCCGAACTGCCCCAGATGTTGCCGTTGGAGCCGATCCCTGACCTGGTGGCAGCCCTGGCCCGCCACAAACGCCCTGGCCAACGCCTCATCGGCTTTGCCGCCCAAAGTGGGGATCCCTTGCCACCGGCCAGAGAGAAGCTCCGCCAGAAGGGCCTGGATGCTATTGTGGCCAACCCCATCGACCAACCGGATAGCGGCTTTGGCAGCAGCCACAACCAAGGCTATTGGATCCCCCAGCAGGGAAGTCCAGAGCGGATCCCATTGGCAACCAAGCCAACCCTGGCCCACCGGCTGCTGGATCTGGCCCGGCAATTGGAGTTGGGCTACTTTAGTTAAACTCCCTCTCCCTCTGGAAGAGGGGCCGGGGGTGGGGGCTGTGCGGTACAGAACGCTAAACTTCCCGGAATAGCTGTTCGCGAACTGCCTCAAGAACCTGTGTAAAGCCACAGGGGCAAGCCCGAGGTGATCACTTCAAACTGCAGACGGGCCAAGGCTTCTGCTGCCGGCAAAAACCGAGACCAACCTCTGCGCCGCGGGAGCAGGTCGTAGAACTTCGCATCCGTCGGCAAACCCGCCAGCTCTGCCGCCCAAAGGCGGGCATCTTCCTCTGTGCCCAAGCGATCCACCACACCCAAGTGGAGGGCCTGCTCTCCGCTGAAAATGCGGCCATCGGCAAAAGTTTTGACCACATTCAAACTCAACTTGCGGGCAGCAGCAACCGTCTGCACAAACTGGCCGTAGGTGATGTCGATCAACTCTTGCAGGATGTTTCGCTCTTCTGGGGTCAGCTCGCGATCAAACGAGAGAATATCTTTGTAGGGGCCAGACTTAATTACCTTAAATGAAATCCCCACCTTATCCAGGAGGCGTTCGATATTGTTGCCTCGAATGATCACGCCAATGCTACCGGTGATTGTTCCTGGGTTGGCAACAATTTTTTCGGCTCCCATGGCAATATAAACCCCCCCAGAGGCGGCAATGTTGCCAAAGCTGGCGACAATACGGGTGCCCTTTTTCTCTCGCAAACGCAAGAGGGCATTGTAGATTTCTTGGGAGTCGGCCACCGTCCCACCTGGACTATCGATGCGCAGCACCACGGCAGGGATATGGTTTTCTTCCGCCTCTTTCAGGGCCTTGAGAACCCGCTCGCGAGTTTTGCCATCAATGGCCCCTGCCACCTCAATGCGGCCGATTTGCCGGCGCAAACCACCCAAGAATAATCGCTTCAGCATGGAAAAGAACTGGATAGGGATAAGTGCATATTCTGTATCATGAATGGCGGCTCATGGCTTGGTCAACCAGTTGCCTAGACGTTGCCATACACCGGGAGCACCACCCCCCGCAGATCCCGCGCTGCTTCTGAGACCAAAAAGGCAATCACCTGCCCGATGGACTCTGGCTTTACCCACAGCTCGGCTTGCTCGGATCCCATGGCAGCTCGGTTGGCCGGCGTGTCGATGAGGCTGGGCAGGATGACGTTGGCTGTGATGTCTGTGCCTTTGGTTTCGGCGGCAATGGTACGGGTCAGGGCCACCACCCCTGCTTTGGAAGCGCAGTAGGCAGCCAATTGCGGGCCCGGCTCCACCGCTCCGCGGGATCCCACCGTTACAATCCGCCCATAGCCCTGTTGCCACATTCTGCACAGGCTGTGCTTGCAGGTCAGGAATGTGGTGGTGAGGTTGAGGTCGAAGTCGCGATACCAGTCCGCCAAGCTGTACTCGTGGGTGGGGCCCATGGCAAAGCCCCCCACCAGGTGGATCAGCCCATCCACGCGGGGTAGGTCGGCAATGACGCGGGCAACCGCCGCCTCATCTGTTAAATCCACTTGCACAAAGCGAACCCGATCCAGAGCATTGGCCGGCAGGCGCTCCCGCAAAATGGCAAGATCTTTCTCTTGGCGATAGGTCAAGGTCAGCTCTGCGCCGCTGGCCAGCACCACGGGAACCACCCCCAAACCCAGCCCGCCTGTGCCGCCGGTCAAGAGGATTTGCTTGCCTTGGTTGCCCTGCATGGATGCACCTGCATTGACGAAAGGGATCCAGAACAAGATCGGGAAGGGACTTCAAAAACCCCAGAGGATGTTTGGGTTCGTCCAACTGAGCTTCCCTCTCTCACCCTACCCCGGTTCCTGCCCCTCTTGAAGAACAACAGCCCTTTTGGGCGCTTTCTCCAGCAGCAGGTCGCTCAAGGCCAGCCAGTGGGGCAGGGCCAGCTCTTCGGCGCGGGCATCGGGGTTGAGGCGGAGCTGAGCCAAAGCTGCTGCAACCGCTTCTCGCTCCACCAAGCTTCCCAGGGCATTGACGAGCTTCTTGCGGCGGGTGGAGAACCCCTGTCGAAGGAGGTGGTTAAACCAGCAGGGATCCCGGACGGGGGTGGGGGCGGGGCGGGGGGTGAGGCGAATCACAGCAGATTCCACCTTGGGGGCGGGCTTGAAAGCGGTGGGGGGCACCCTGCAGATCAGCTCGCAATCGGCCAAATACTGCGTCCGCAGGCTCAGAGCACCATAGGCTTTGCTGCCGGGGCCGGCCTGCAAGCGCTCGGCCAGCTCTTTTTGCACCAGAAGGACAATGCGCTCGAACTGCCGAACCGGCTGGGCCGGGGATCCGAGCACCTTTTCCAAAATGGGGCCGGTCAGGTTGTAGGGGATATTGGCCACCAGCAGGCGGGGTTGAGGAGGCAGCGGCAGGCGGAGAAAATCTCCCTCCAGCAGGTGAAAACGGGGTTGGCCGGCGAACCGTTTTTGCAGCAGTCGGCACAGATCCCGGTCGATCTCCACCGCCACCACCTGGACACCCTGGGCCAGCAATCGCCGCGTCAGTTGGCCGGTGCCGGGGCCGATCTCCAGCACCCAAGTGGGATCCGCCCCTCTCTCCAGATCATTCAACTGGGCAGCCCGCAAAATCGCCTCGTGAACAGCGGGATCCTTGAGCCAATGCTGACCAAACCGTTTACGAGGATAGGGCATGGGGGAATGTTCGCGCAGTGCTGCGCCGCAACCGAGAGGTACCCAGAGCGGTTGAAGGAGAAATGGCCGGGTGGGTCATCGCTGGACTGAGTTGGGAACAGAAATCAAGGTGGGATCCACATCCTCAGGTCTATCTCGGGCGGGTTGAGCAGGGAGCGCCTCTGGGTTCGGATCCCCGCTCAGGAGCGGCTTGCGGTAGAGGGGCACCGTAAAGGTGACGGTGGATCCCAGCCCTTCGCCCAGGCTGTAGAAATTGATTTCCCCTCCCATCGCCTCCACCAGGCGTTGGCTGATGGCCAGGCCCAAGCCCGTCCCCCCATATTGGCGGGTGGTGGAACCATCCACCTGTGTGAAGGCCTGAAACAGTTTTTGCTGCTTTTCCAGCGACACGCCGATCCCGGTGTCGATGACGCGGATGCGGGCCAACCCCGGATTGCCGGGCAGGATATCCGCCCGCACGGTTACTGAGCCTTTGGGGGTAAACTTGATGGCATTCCCCACCAAATTGAGCATGACCTGCAACAGGCGTTGGTAATCGCCCAAGAGCAAAATCTGATCCGAGGTGTTGGGCAGGTGGAAGCTCAGTTGTAGGCCCTTTTGGCTGGCCTGCAGGCTAGTCTTGGCCTCCACATCCTTAAACAAAGCTCGCAGGTCGCAGGGCTGGAACTCCAACTGCATTTTGCCCGCCTCGATCTTGGCAATATCCAGCACATCGTTGATCAGGGCCAACAGGTGCAGGGCAGAGCGATAGGCCTCCTGCAAGAAGTCCAGCTCCTCTTCGCGGTTTTCGGCCATCCCGTCCAGCACCAGCTTGATAAAGCCGATGATCCCGTTTAGGGGGGTGCGCAGCTCGTGGGAGGTGTTGGCCAGGAATTGGCTTTTCAGTTGGTTGGCCGATTCCGCTTGGGCACGGGCCTGCTCCAGCTCCTTATTTTTCTGACGCAGAGTTTGGTTGGCTAACTGCAAGCGGGTTGCCAGTTGGCGACTTTGATCCAGCAAAATGGCGTGGGCAATGGCTGCGCCCAGGTAGGTGGCAATGCTCTGGAGTACCTGAATGTGGCTTGGCTGCCAAACAGGAACCCTGTTCGGATCCAGCATTTCCAGCCAGAGCAGGCTGTTGGCGTAGCCCTGGTAAGACATGGCAATGGCCAGATGTCGCCCCGCCTCCACCGGTTCTTCCTGTCTGAGGGCCTGCAACAAATGGGGGTAATCTGCCAGCTTCAGGGTCTGGTGGAGCAGGGAGGGATCCCCAGGATGGCGGCGGTACTCGGCATTGACCGTGAGGGAGTCTTGCCCCACCTCGTAGAGGGCCATCAGGCAGCGATCTACCTCAAACAGTTGCCCCAACTGCTCCACGGTCTGCTGGCACAGTTGCCGGATATCCAGGGAATGCCGGATGTTGCGCACCAACTGCGTCGTGATCCCCTGTACCGGATCGGCCGGGAGAGCATGGGGCTGGCTGTTGGGGCTGCTGGTTCCTCCGGCCAACGCAAAAGGCGTAGCCCCCAGCAACTTGCCCACTGCCGCAACCGCCACCACCTCCCCTTCCATGTCCCGTACAGGGTTGAGAGAAAGATGCAGATGCAACTTGTAGCGGGGCGAGAGCACCTGACATTCGTAGGAGAGGGGATCCCCGCTTGCAAAGACCTGGTTGAGCTTGGCTTCGTACTCTCCAGCGTTGGCCACCTCCCAGATTTGCTGTCCGCTCACGATGTGCTGAGGGTGGATGCCATATTTCTCGGCATCTTCCCAGTAAAAACTCCAGAAGCGCCTCTGGCGATCCTGCGTGTAGAACATCGGAGTGGGTCGGAGGGCGCCCATTTGGGATGAAGCCACCATTGCGCTAGGGGAACGTAGGCCAAAACTCAGGTTTTTCCAGAGGAAGCCGGGCTGGCCGGATCAGAGGCCGGGCGGGTTAGTGAGGCAGAGTCCTTGTTGAGGCGGGCGAAGATCATGCGGCCTGCTGAGGTTTGAATGGCGCTGGTCACAACTACAGAGCGGGTTTTGCCCACAGAGCGCTGCCCTTCTTCCACCACCACCATGGTGCCGTCTTCCAAGTAGCCCACCCCTTGACCTGGCTCTTTTCCTTCGCGGGTGATCTTGATATCAAAGCTATCGCCGGCAACATAGATGGGCCGCAGCGCCTCGGCCAACTCATTCACATTCAGCACCTTGACCCCCTGCAGAGCCGCCACCTTCTTCAGGTTGTAATCGGTGGTAAGCAGCGTTCCCCCCACGGTTTGGGTGAGGCGCACCAGCTTTTCATCGACAGTGGTCAGATCTGGATAGTTGGCTTCGTGAATAACGAAACGATCGGGGTAGGCCTCTCGCAAAGACTGCAGGGTATCCAAGCCTTTGCGGCCCCGCTCTCGTTTTTGGGCATCGGCCTTGTCGGCGATGGTTTGCAATTCCGTCAGCACAAAGCGAGGAACCACCAGGGTTCCTTCCAAAAAACCTGTCTCGATTAACTGAGCCACTCGGCCATCGATGATGGAGCTGGTGTCCAAAACCTTGGCCGTGGCAGCCACCACATTGCCCTCCGCCCAGAGGGCTGCTTGTAAAGCATAGTTGGGGTTAAACAGCCGCAGCAGCGAGGGGCCGTGGGTATCGGCCAGGCTGACCCCCAGGTAAGCAAAGGCCAAGCTGAAAAAGACCGAAGCCAGCGGCTCGAGGAACCTGTTGAGTTGGGGAGGCAAGGGCAGCAAGTACACAGGAGCCATGGCCAGATTGGCGATCACCAAGCCGATCACCAACCCCACCGAGCGGCTGATCAACACGTCCGGCGGCAGGGAGCGCACATTGGCCTCGAAGCGACGGTAGCTCCAGCGCACCAGGGATCCCAAAGCCAGCCCTGCCAGCAGGCCAAAGCCGCTGGTGACGACACGGGCTCCTTCCACATTGGCCCCCTGAATGGCGGCAGGAGGGAGCAAATCCAGGCCGTAAAACCCGAGACCAGCCCCGGCCAACATGAAGATCATGACCAGTAAAGCGTCTAGCATAAGAAAAAAGACGGCCCTGCTGAGTGGGTGATGCTGCTGGGAATAGGCAAATCTGCTTCCTACTCATTCTAGTCGTCTGGTGTTGGAGGGATCCGGACAACCCAACCAGCCCTCCCCCAGAAGGATTCAGACTATGCTGAAATCATAGCGATCCCTTGCCAGCTTGAGGGATCTGTGGAGCATGCCTCTAACCCCCAAAACCCTGAACTTTGCTGAATTTACTGAGCTTTAGGCGGTTTGGCAAAAGTCATTG
>NZ_JANSIA010000085.1:0-13852 GCF_047461835.1 Synechococcus sp. R60.1
TTTGGAAACAAACAGAATGCTATCGCTGCATAGTTGAACAGTGATGTTCAGCAGTGTTCAGCGTAAATGTATCAGCTTCTCCCTTCTCTCCCGTTACTTCCTCTAGGTTATGCCTAGCCTGCCTTGACGGTTGAACCCACTCCAGCCCCCAGGGATCCCAATCGCTGGGTGAGGCGGCTGCCTCTGGTGACCGGCCTTTTGGGCAGCGTCCTTTTGGTTATTAATCGACTGGCCTTTACGCCGGAATTGCTTACCAGCCAGTCCCGTTCAGATGCCTTGGGGATCCTCCTCAGCGCCGTTTTGATCTTGACCGGCCTGCTGTGGCAGCAGATCCAGCCTCTTCCGCCCCAAACGGCCCCCCTGCAAGGGATCCCCGGCTGTGATTGGCATCCCGATCTTTCCGAAAGCGAGAAACTGGAGCTGGCTTGGGCCTCCCATACCCTGCTCAGCACCACCGCCGCCCGCACCGTGGTGATCTGGGTGGGTGGGCGAACCCTCCTGCAACGGGGGATCCTAGCCACCCCCGGCCAGATGCCCTCCATTCAGCCCAAGAGCGTTTTACAGCGGGTCTTGCAGACGGGGCGGCCCGTGTATTTGGTGGATCTCAAGCTGTTCCCGGCCCGCGCCGAGTTCGATGGCCTGTTGCCCCCCGGATCCCAAGCCGTGCTGTGCCAGCCCATCGGCCAGCGAGGGTGCTTGATTTTGGGGAGCGATACCCCACGCAGCTTCAGCCGGCAGGAGCAAACCTGGATTGCCGCCATTGCCGACAAGCTAGCAGCCACCCTACTCCCCTCTCCCCCTGGGAGAGGGGCTGGGGGGTGAGGGCACACTCCCCCTGGGAGAGGGGCTGGGGGGTGAGGGCTAGGCGGCGCTCTCTAGGCTCACCTGGAACACTTCGCTGAAGGCTTTTTCCACCTTGTAGCCGGAGTCGATGGTTTCCAAGGGATCCTTGCGCAGGCGGTGACGCAAACACAGGCTGATCACCCGACGGATATCGGCGACGGTGACCTCACTGCGCCCTTCCAAAGCCGCCAGGGCCTTGGCAGCCCGGTTGGTGACAATGTCTCCGCGCAGTCCATCCACCTCCAAAGCCGCACATACTCCGGAGATCTTCAAGCGCAAATCGGGATCCACTGCCACGTTGGGCAAAAGATGTTGGGCTTTTTCGATGCGCTCCCGCAGGCGCTGCTGGGAATCGGCATACTTGGCCAAAAAAGCCTGGGGATCGGCGTCGAACTGGCTGCGCTCCTCCACGATCCGCACCCGCAGGGCAGCATCTCGCACCGTTTCGATCTGGACAAACATGCCAAAGCGATCCAGCAGTTGAGGCCGCAATTCCCCCTCTTCCGGGTTGCCGGATCCCACCAGCACAAACCGAGCCGGATGACGAATGGAAATGCCTTCCCGTTCCACGGTGTTCCAGCCTGAGGCCGCCGCGTCCAGCAACACATCCACCAAGTGGTCATCCAGCAAATTGACTTCATCCACGTAAAGGATGCCTCGATTGGCCTTGGCCAACAGCCCCGGCTCAAAAGCCTTCACCCCCTGAGCTAAGGCCCGCTCAATGTCGAGAGTGCCACACACCCGGTCTTCCGTTGCCCCCAAGGGCAGATCCACCATCGGCACCTGGATCCAAGTGCTTTCCAGCGTTTCTCCCGCCTGCAGGCGCTCCCACACTTGATCGCTCATCAAGTCCCGCTGCCGCGGGTGGCTGTTGAAGGGATCCCCTTTCACCACCTCGATCCGGGGCAGCAGGTCGGCCAAAGCGCGAATGGTGGTGGACTTGCCCGTGCCGCGATCCCCCATGATCAGCACCCCGCCAATGCGCGGGTCGATCACGTTGAGGAGCAAGGCCAATTTCATCTCCTCTTGGCCGACGATGGCCGTAAACGGGAAAACCGGGCGACGTTCCAAATGCATAGGGGCAATAACCAACAATTCATCCCCATTATCCCAGAGGCCACTCCCTTCTGGGTGTCAGATAGGCTGGAAAGGGACTGGAACTGGAACCTAAAGACCAGTTTTCGGTCAAATGGAAAAGCAAGCTCAGTTGTCAGCGTGGACGACGCCCTGGGCTTTCACAGAGAGAAGCAGATAGGATCGAAGCCCGCGGGGTTCATCAGAGTGTTGAACCGGCGTGGGGCCGAAAGCTCACAAAAACCCTAGGCAACCTGAGCAACAGTTGGCGGGTGGGGAGACATCAGCGGTGTCAGGCAAAGCAAGTCGGAGACGGTGGACGGCATTTCCAATCCAAAGCGTGGTCCAAAAAGGGCTGGTGGGTTTGATCTGGGTTTGCACTTGGATCCCTGTGCTCACTGTCTCTCTGGCCGTGGCTCAAACCCCCACCACCTCTGTGGTGTTGAGCGATGAGCAGGTAACAATGTACGCCCGTATCGTCTTGGAGATGGAGCCCCACCGGCAAGAGGCCCAAAAGCGCTCCCAAGCCACAAACGACCCAGCCAGCAAAGATCAAATCCGGCGAGAATTCATCCGCACCGCGACCGAGATCATCACTCGCCACGGCATGACTGTGCCCGACTACAACCGCATTACACTCTTGATCCGCTCCGAAGAGGGCAAAGCTTTGCAACAGCGCATTGAGGCCGAAATTCTCCGCCTGCAAAGCGAGGATCCCCGACCGCCAGTCCGATAAAAGTGACTGGGGCCGGAGAATGAAGATAGGCTGGAAGCGAACGTTGGTGTTCATCCAGGCGAGCGGGGGAAAAAGATGAACGAGCCCATGTCGCCGTCAGTACGGGCGGCTATCGAGCGGATGAAGTCTCGTTTGCGCATGACTCGTCGCTTTGGGTTTTGGTTCCAGGCAATCTTGGGGGCGACGGCGCTGCTGCTGTGGTTTGGCTTTTTAATCGGCCAAAATACCGTCTATCGAGATGACTCGCTGGGGGCTGTCATCGCCTTCTGGTTCACCTTGTTTACATTGCTCACCCTGGCAGCCGGTCTATTTTTCAACTGGCGCTACTTGCTCCACGCGGAGCGCCGCTCAGCTTCTGCTGATGCCCTAAGCCAATTGGATTTGCCCAAGCAGTTGCAGTTGGTCACCTATGTCAGCCTCATTGGGGCCTTCCTCGCTCTGATTGGTATGGAAGCCCAAGTGGGCGAGCTGTTGGCGCGCATGTTTTCCCGCACCCAGGCCAACCAGGTGACAGGAGTGCTGCTGCTGGCCGCCAACATCAACGTGACGTTTGCCCACTTCGTCTGCTTGGCAGGGGTTCTCTGGATTACCGGTGTCCTCGACCGCGAACCCTAGCGCCGGATCCCTGGCCCAGTTTTGGGAGTCATTGGCATTTACGTTTTTGACCAGTGACAAGACGGCTTGTCGCTTTTGCCGGGGTATAGCAACAAACCCCCCAACCTGGGAAAGGAGCTGGGGGGAAGCACCTCGGCCCTGCCTGAGTTTCCTCCGGACAAGACCTCAGCAGGAGCGATGGCTTCACTTGAAGCCCACTGCCGCTTGCCAGACAAAGGCCAGCAGGAAAAACAGAACAGGGATGATCGGCAAAATGTCGATCAGCGGGTCAAACAATTCATAGCCTTCCGGCAAACTGGCCAGGAGCACCATCGCTGACATAGCAACAAACCTCAGGGGAAAATGCGGCTGAAGAAACTGCTTCTTTCAGAATTAAAATAGAGCTTAACATCATCCAGCAGGGATCCGGACTAAGTTCAAGAAATGTAAAGGAAGTGGCGACCTAGAGAACGCCAATGTTAGAGAGGCCCAAAACGACCCCCACTCCCAACAAATGGCCAAAGCTGGCAACCCCGATGACTTCTGGCCAGGTCATTCCCAGTACCGGCCCAGTCTCTGAGGCCACTCCAGAGGAGAATTTGAAGCTCAAGTAAGCCAGCCCTGTGCAGAGCAGAATGATCACGGCGTTCAGGGGGGACCAGGGGCTGGTTTGAGCGGTCAGAGCCAACAGCGCAACAACAGGCATCATGGTTTCCATCCTCAGCTCAGGTTAACCGACCCTTAGATTACCCCTCCTGCTGGGATCCCCTCGCAATCTGCACATGAATTGCAACAAAACCTCACACTACGGCTTTTCTCCGGCTTCAGGGGCAGTTTGCCGTTGTCGGGATCCTTCAGGAATCCTTGGCCAGGAGAGGAAGGTGCCCCCATGGCTGGGGTTGTGAGGAAAATAAGGCTTGGGCTGAGAAGCTGGGCAGGTCTCTGCCGTATACTAACGAAAGTTAACAAACTTATCTCTTCGATCTCTTTTCGGTGTGATGACTGGGACGCGCTGCCTCGACCCATCCTCTCTGTCTGCACTGTGCGCACCTAAGGATGGCTGCCGATGACTGTTGCTGCTACTGCTGAACCAGCCCAAAAACCTTTCGCATTGCCTCGTGAGCTGTTGGGGCCACCCTCGGAATTTTGGAATCCCACCTTGCTGATGTTTTTGGCTGCGGTGGTGCTTTCGGCCTCTTGCTTTGGCGGGTACGCCTTTTGGCACTGGCCCAAATGGATGGTGTTCTGGCTCAATTTTGTGGCCCTCTATGTTCTGGGCACGGTGATTCACGATGCTTCCCATGGCTCGGCCCACCGCAACCGCTTTCTGAACGAGGCACTCGGACACGGCTCTGCCCTGTTGCAGGGTTTTGTCTATCCCGTCTTTAAGCGGGTACACATGCAGCACCACGCCCACGTCAACCATCCTGAAGACGATCCCGATCACTACGTCTCGACAGGGGGGCCGCTGTGGCTGATCGCGCCGCGGTTTTTCTACCATGAGGTGTTTTTCTTTAAGCGGCAGCTCTGGCGGAAAGGTCGCTGGGATCTGCTGGAGTGGGGCTTGAGTCGGCTGGTGGTTATCCTGACCTTTGGTCTGGCCAGCTACTTCGGCTACACCGACTACATCATGAACTATTGGCTACCCCCTGCCTTTATCATGGGGTTCTTGCTGGGCTTGTTTTTTGACTACCTGCCCCATCGCCCTTTTCAATCCCAAGAGCGGTGGTACAATGCCCGCGTCTATCCCGGATGGCTGACCAACATTCTGCTGTTGGGGCAAAACTATCACCTGATCCACCATCTCTGGCCTTCTGTTCCCTGGTACAAATACCAAGCAGCCTACTGGGCAGCCAAACCTGAGCTGGACGCGCGCAACTGCCAGCAAACGCTGGGGATCTGGGAGAAGGGAGAGTTTTGGGGCTTTTTGTACGATGCTCTGATCGGTCTGCACTGGCACAAGCCCACTTCAGCTCACCCCGCTGCGCCAGCCAATCCAGAATCGGAGGGATCCCCTGCGGATCCACAGCTTGGCTAGCATGGTTTGGCCAACGCTGCAAGTCCCGCAGGTGCTGCTGTTTGTGGAAGCGGCCAGCCTGTTGCAGGACTCTAGCCAGGTTTTGCTGCAGGCCGGTCGGGCAACGGCAGATTTGCCGGAGTTGATTGCAGAAGCACAGGCGCGGGCCGAAGTCCAGGTGCAGCTCCTTGGGATCCCCGCAGACTTGCGGGCACAGGTGCGAGGGATCCTCAGGTTGACCTCGCCCCAAGAGGTGCTGGCCTACTTGCAGGACTTGCTGGACAGGGGATCTGGCCCGGATTTGGAAGCCTTTTTGGAGCAGGCGGGATCCGCCTCTACAGTGCTGCGCTTCCCCCCCCTGTTGGTGGGGGCTGTGGCTCTGCAGGTGGTGCTGGAGCGGTTGGACTTTTCTCCAGAAGAGCGGGCTGTGGTGCAAGCCCAACGGGATCAATGGGAACAGGCCCTGGCGGAATTGGCCACTCACCACAGGGTTTCCCCAGAGCCGCTCCGGGCCACTGCCGAGACGGTGCTGCAGGCGGCTTCAGCAGAGGAGCTGCTGCAACTGGGTCAGGATCTTTTTCAAGATCTCCAAGATCTCGCTGTTGCTGATTCTGAGCCAGAAGCCGAGCCTCAGGTGGAATTGGCGGGGCCTCTGCTGTTCATGATGGTGGCGGATTACCTGCTGGCCCAAACGGAGTATCCGCTGACCCCGGAGCAGCGGCTGGACTTGCAAACCAATCGCGCCGAGGCAGAAACCCGCTACTTGGCCATGCAAAAGTTGGGCCGCATTGAAAACTTGGCGGAGCAACAGGCTTATATTCGATCTTGGATTGACCAAGCTTCCGTACCGGATTTGCTGCAGGCTTTGGATCGCTTTTTTGCGGCGTCTGAACCCAACTCGTGAGGCCCAGAGATCACCAAAGGTTTGCTATCCCCTATCCTGGAAGCAAAGGGATCCCACTTGAGGTGCGAAAGTGGACTGGGGCAGCCTGTTCTGGATTTTCCTGATCTTCAGCTCTTTGCAACCTCTGCTGAACCGTCGTGCCCAAGAGTTCCGGCGCTTGATGGCCATTCGGGAGTTGGAGCAAAAGCGGGGCAGCCGGGTGATTCTGCTCATTCACCGCCAGGAGTCGATCAGTTTTTTGGGGATCCCGGTTTCCCGCTACATCAGCATCGAGGACTCCGAGCAGGTATTGCGGGCGATTCGCCTCACTCCACCCAATACCCCGATTGATTTGATTTTGCATACCCCCGGTGGCCTGGTGCTGGCTACGGAGCAAATTGCCCGCGCCTTGATCCGCCATCCGGCCAAAGTGACAGTGTTTGTGCCCCACTACGCCATGTCGGGGGGGACGATGCTGGCCCTGGCCGCCGATGAAATCGTCATGGATGCCAATGCAGTCCTGGGGCCGGTGGATCCACAGTTGGGGGGGTATGCTGCCGCCAGTATTCTGCAGGTGGTGGCGGATAAACCCATTGCCGAAATCGATGACCAAACCTTGATCCTGGCAGATCTGGCCCGCAAAGCGATGCAACAGGTACAGAACTTCGTGCGGGATCTCCTGAAGGACGATGTGCCCAAGCGCAAAATTGCCCCCGAACGCATCGAGCCCCTCATCCAGTACCTAACCAGTGGACAAGTTACCCACGACTACCCGATCACTGCCGAAGAAGCCCAAAGGTTGGGCCTGCCCATTTCTACTGAGTTGCCACCCCAAATCTATGCCCTGATGGACTTGTACCCACAGGCCACCATGGGCCGCCCTTCCGTGCAGTACATCCCTATCCCCTATGATCCTCGCCCCTCTCTGCCCAGGGGGGGATCCCGCTCTGGCCTAGGGTGAACTCTTGGCGTAAGCTTCCATGGCTTCCAGGCGCAGCCCTCTTGCCCGGCGAAACAGCTCTTGTCCGGTGTGCAGGTGGCGATCGTCGCAGTTCAGCGGGAAATACTGCAGCTCCTCTAGGGCATCTTCTAAGTGGTTGAGGGCGTAGTAGAGGCGAGAGGCCACTCCCCCCAAGCTGCTGGGATTGGGAAGGCGCCGAAAGATCTGCTGAGCTTGGGCCAGTTTCTGGCTACACTCTTCCAAATAGGTGGCGAAGGACTCCAACAGGTCGGGATCAAAGGGATCCGCCGCCAAAGCATTCAACTGAGGCTTTAGGGAAGACAACAAGGGCCCCAACACTCGGTTTAGAGGGGTGTAGACCTGTCGGATCCAGGCTGCACGGGCGATGGCTTCGTGGCTGACGGTTTCACGGGGGGATCCCGTCGGCTGGGGGCGGGGTGAGGTGCGGCTGGAGTGCAGTTGCCGATCGTATTCGCGGCGAGATTGGGGATCCTTGAGCACCGCGTAGGCAGCGTTGATCTGGCGGATGCGCTCAGCGGTGGCCCGATCTTTTTTGGCCAGCAGGCTATCGGGATGGTGATACTTGACCAAACGACGGTAGGCAGACTTGATCTCCTCCGCCGTCGCCGCCACGGAAACGCCCAAAACTTCGTAGTGGGATCCCACTCCCGATCCGCTCTCCATAACCCCTAGGCTTGCCGGAAAGAAAAGAAACTTCCACATTGTACCTGCAGCCTAGAATAAAGGTGAGTTTTCCGGTGCTGCCCCATGTCTTCCGCCTCGCCCCAGGGATCCCCCAACCCTTTCAGTGCCCTCTTGGGGGCCGCCATCGCCGTCAGTTTGGGCTACGGGTTCTTTCAACTGCTGCTCTCGATGTTGGCCAAGTTGCCGCCAATTGAGGTGGAGATTGGATCGTTGGCCCGCGGAATCAGCATTCTGGTGCGCTACCTGCTGGTCGGTTCCGTTTCCCTGATTGCCTTCATGTTTGCCATGGTGGGGTTGGGGCTGGCGGCCTATTGTGTGCAATTGCTGGGCGAGCGGCTGACCTCCTCTCGGCGCTGAAGCTGGGGGCTGTAGGCACAACCTCTGGCCGACTCGTTGGGCGTTTATCATGATGAGCCAGCTTCTTCTCAGCGCAGCACCACCTTGGGGGAGAGCAACAAAGTCAGGGATCCCTGGCGGTAGTCAATCCGGCCTTCGGCAAAGCGCACTTGGGCTAGGCCCGCTTTTTTGAGGGTGATCGCGTCGGCATGGGCCGGGTTCAGCCCAATGGCCGTTTGCACCCACAGGCTCAGATCCGGCTGGTGACCGACCAGAGCCAAAGACGCCAGAGGTTCCCGCTCTGCTTGCCAGCGCACCAGGTCAGCAAAACTGCCCCCCGGAGCCAGCGGCTCAAACACCTCCACAGCTTCGGCCAGGTTCTCGTCCAAAAAGATCTCAGCGGTCTGTCGAGCCCTCACCAAGGGACTGGTGAGCAGGAAATCCCACCTCCAGCCCATGTTCTTGAGCTGGCGGGCAACCTTGCGGCAACGCTTGCGACCTTCGTCTGTAAGGGCCCGAAAGGCATCCTCGACTTCTGGCCGGGGTTCCTCGGCTATGCCATGGCGAATAAAATCCACGGCCAATTCCTGTCGGGCAGTCTGCTTTTCTGCCGCCCCCTGATGGTGCTCCGCGCTGCTAACGCAAACGCCCTCCTGTTGTTCAAACCCAGAGACCATAGAACCCCGTCCTGTCAGCGCGAACGGCACTGTCAAATCTTGACTGCCAAATCTTGGAATAACTGTAACTCTCCCAGAATACTGTGGGAAAAAAGCCCACTCCCTCTACGGCAGCACTCCCGCGACAAAACCGGAAGTCATGAAGAAGACGAGGGGTTATGCAGTCGCTGGCTGACCAGAGTGCGCCCCTCCTGGGTGTAGAGCTGCCAGTAGTTCCAGTAGTTGCCAAACACGGACTTCACATAGCCCCGGGTTTCGGGGAAGGGGATCTGCTCCACAAACACGTCCGGATCCCCGAAGCCAAAGCGGTTCAGCCATCTGGCCACGTTGCCGGGGCCACCATTGTAGCTGGCCAGGGCCAGCAAGGTGTTGTCTTGGTAAGTGCGGTGGGTGTAGTCGAAGTACCAGGATCCCAGGTAGAGATTGTCGGCGGGGTTGGTGAGGCTGTACTGGGCCAGGCCGATCTGCTGGGCAATCCAGCGGCCAGTAGCGGGCATCACCTGCATCAAGCCCAAAGCCCCCGAGGCCGAGACGATCTCTGGCTCAAAGCGGGATTCCTGCCGGATCAAAGCCGCCACCATCAAAGGATTGAGGTTAAATTGCCGCGACCAGCGGGCCAAGCCGGGTTGGGCGTAGGGATCCCCGCTCCAGGAATTGTCTGGGCCGGCATAGTAGTGCAGCGGATAGATGGCCTGCCAGAAATCTTGGCGCTGCCTCAACGTCTCCAGCAAGGGATCCGGCTCTTCGCTGAAGCGCAAAGCAGCCACCTGGTTAATGCCCCGCAGGTGATCTCCGGCGCTGTTGCGCAAAATGCCCGTGACAAAGCGCTCGGCAACGCTCATCTGGCGGGGATCCCGCTGCACGGGAGTTTCGCCCTGCCAGCGTTCCCAGGCCAGTTGGCTGGCTCCCATCAGATGCAGGGTTTGCGTAACTGCAGAGACCCCTGGCAACGGTTGGCGCACCGGCTGAAAATCCACCTCAACCCTTTTGCGCCCGCTGTAGAAATCCCCCACCGGCCAGCCCAGTTGCACTGCCGACCGCCAGCCGTAGTAGGTGTGGGGAAACTGCCGCAGCACCTGCCGATAGGTCTGCCGAGCCGCAGCGACATCCCCCTGCTGTTCCCGCCATTTGCCCGCCCAGTAGAGCAGTTGTGCCCCCATTTCCGTGTCCCGCTGGGCGGATCCAATCTGTTGAGCTAGGGCGATGGCTTGGCTGAGATTGCCTGCTTGCGCTTGGCTCCAGGCCACCGTCCAGGCGGCGTTGGCCGCAGCTTCGCTGGCCGGAAAGCGATCCCAAAGGGCTTGCCGGGTGGCTTGGGCCGATTGGGGGCTGGCGTTGCGATCATAGAGCTGGCTGAGGCTGAGCAACGCCTCTGGAGCTTCTTTATCTGAGCCGGATCCCACCTGTCGGAGGAGTTCAATTGCCGTCGGCAGGTCGCTCAGTTCCGCCAAACGGCGACGGGTGAGGGAAGCCTCTGGCCCATCGGGGAACTGTGCCAGCAGCGCTTGGTAAGCCGCTCTGGCCTGAGGAAACTCCCGCGAGATCTGGTGGCTGCGACCCCAGCGGTAGAGGTTCTGAGAGGTGGCGGGGGCACGCCCATAGGCCCGGGCAGCTTTGCCGTACTCCCGTTGCTCCCAGTAGGCATCGGCGAGGATCTGCCAGTCGGAAGCCGTGAGGGATCCCTCCTGAGCCTGCCGCCAGCGATCCAGCAACGGCGTTAGCCCAGGGGTTTGCGGGTGATGTTGGGCCAAATCCCGCAGCAGGTCATAGCGGTCGGGATCCAGCTCCAGCAAATGCTTGAGGGCACGTCCGGTCAGCGGATGGGTGGGAAATTGCTGCCGCAGCCGATCCACCTGGCCCATCCCCCAGAGGGCATAGGCAGCGACAGGGCTGTGGGGATATTCCTGCAAAATCTGGGGCCACCAGATCCCTTGGGCTGTTTCCTTGTCCTGCAACTGTTCATAGGCTTGGGCCCTGAGCTTCCAAATCTCTTCCCTCAGAACCGGCAGGCTCTCTTCCAGCCCCTGCAAATGCTTCAAGGCAGATTGCGCTTGGCCGGCTTGCAGCGCTGCGTAGGCCCGCAGAAAGGCCATTGTGGAAGTTTGAGGCAGTTGCGTCGGATCCCTGTCTTCTGGTGCAGAGGCCACCTCCTCGGTTTCTGCCCAGGATGAGGTGTAGAAGCCCCAGACGGCCCCACCCAGAGCTGCTCCCGCTGCCAGCACACCGGCAGCCCATCTTGTCCAGCGTCGTTGGCTGCTTGTCAGGATCCCCATGCTTTACCTCCCCACCACCTCTGACCTACGATACTCAACCTGACTGCGTTGAGTCACCAGACAACTCGATACTTGCGAAACGGCTGGAAAGCTCACCTGGCAAGCGGTCACCGAGCATTGGGGCCAGACGATAAGCAGGGAGAGGAGCAGTTCTTTCCTCAAATCTTCAAATTTCAGACAGCAGTGAAACAGCTCATTTCCCCAATTGCGGGATCCCTGTCGGGCTTTCACTGCGGTACACCTTGGCCCCGACACTGCGCAGCTTTTCATCAATGGCTTCATAGCCACGGTCGATGTAGTGCAATCCGTGGATTGTGGAGCAGCCTTCAGCCGCCAGGCCGGCCAGCACCAGGGCCGCACCCGCCCGCAGGTCGGTAGCCACCACCGGAGCGCCGGAAAGGGACGGCACCCCTCGGATCAGGGCCACTCGGTTCTTCAGGCGAATATCGGCTCCCATGCGATTCAGCTCGGGAATGTGGTGCATGCGGTTTTCAAACACCGTCTCCTCAATGGTGCAACTGCCCTCGCTCAAGGCGGCCAAGGCCATGATCGGCGCCTGCACATCGGTGGGGAAACCGGGATAGGGCAGCGTTTGAATATCAGTTGCTTGACACAGCCAGCCTGAGCTCAGTTGAGCCGGGGCAATGCGCAGCCGGTTTGGGCCCTCTTCTTCCACCCGCAGACCCATGGCTTGCAACTTGGCGATCACCGCCCGCAGATGATCGGGAATGACAGGGCCAACCGTGAGGTGAGAGCGGGTAATGGCCCCGGCAATGAGATAGGTGCTGGCCTCGATGCGGTCGGGAATGACCGTGTACTCTGTTCCATGCAAGCGGGGCACCCCTACCACCACAACCGTATTGGTGCCGACACCGCGAATGCGGGCCCCCATGGCTTGACAAAAGCGGGCCAGATCCGCCACCTCCGGCTCTTGGGCGGCGTTCTCGATCACCGTTTCTCCATCCGCCAGCGTAGCGGCCATCATCAAGGTCTCGGTGGCACCGACGCTGGGATAGTCCAGGTAAATACGGGTTCCCAACAGTTTACGGGCATAGGCATGAACCACCCCATGCTCGATTTGTACCGTCGCCCCCAAGGCTTGTAGACCCCGCACATGCAGATCCACAGGACGAGACCCGATCGCACAGCCACCGGGCAGGGGAACTCTGGCCACCCCCAGCCGCGCCAACAGAGGCCCTATGATGAAAAAGCTGGCCCGCAACTGGCTGACCAATTCATAAGGGGCTTGAGAGGTTTTGAGGGAGCTGGCATCCAGGTCCAGGGTATTGCCAACATGGGAAACCTTAACTCCCAGCGTGGCCAGGATCTGTCCCATGCGTTCAATGTCCAGCAGACGGGGCACATTGTGAATTCGACAAGCCTCAGGAGCCAAGATGGCCCCGGCCATCAGCGCCAAGGCAGAGTTTTTTGCCCCGCCAATAGGGATGTGGCCACTCAGGGTCTGCTTGCCAATGATTTTCAGCACTGGCCCCATCATCTCTGGCGCGGTTGCCATGCCGGTCTGGGGCGGCGTCAGGCCAGGCTCTAGGGGATCCGCCCCGCTGACGCGATTGTCAAAACCTTTCAATCTCCCTCCTCACCCACAAAAAATAGGCGAACCCTTCTCAGAGAATACTCTGGGGATCACAGCAGCGGCTAAACTCGCAAGCCAAATTGGGTGTGAGGAAGAAGTTCCCATGGCTGTGCTTCTATCCTGCAGCAGCGGACAGGGGAGCGGCTAGGCCAGTTCACCAGATGCAGGTTCTCAGCGAAGGCAACTGGGGGGCAGCCCAACAGCAGGGGGCGGTATGATGGATGCTCAGGGGAAGTGCTTGCAAGGAAAACAGGAAGGAGACAGCCGATGATTGCCACTCAAGTCTCTGCCCAAGAGTTGTTTCGGGCCGCCTATGAAAACCGCTACACCTGGGATCCCGCTTTCCCGGGCTACAGCGCCGAGGTCACCTATTGGGATGGGGAGCGCACATTCGTTGGGCAGGTGCGAGTGGGAGCAGACCTAAAGGCCACTGTTACCGGCGTAGAGGATGAGGAAGCTCGAAAAGCCATTCACAACCAACTTTGGGAGATTGCCATTCACCGGGTGCGCCGCAGCTTCGACGAGACCCATGGGAACAACACCTTCCGTTACGGCCAAACCCTGCCCGATGGCACAGTGGAGATCCTGGTGGGGGGCAAAGCCGAAGGGGATCGCTACCACGTGCGCGATAACCAGGTTACCATGGTGCACCGGCATATCCACGGAGTGGTGGTTACCATCCACACCTTCAGCAGCCACGATACCGGCGAAGGCTATCTTTCCCACCGCTACGATTCCGTCTATCACGATCCCCAAACGGGCGAGCAAAAAGGCGGGCGCAGCCAATTCGAGGATCTGTACACAAAAGTGGGCAAGTATTACATCCTCTCGGAGCGGCGTATCCAGACGGAGACGGAAACCGGCCCTGTGGAGAAGCGCTTCACCTTCAGCAACTTGACCTTGCTGGACACTGGGGCGTGAGCGACCCGGCATTGACCCCAGCAGGGTAGGGGGCCAGCTCTCCCGTTCGTCACTGTTGGGCAGCTACCGGGAGGCTGAGTTCACGCCCTTCTTGGCGGCCAAGCCTTTCTCGATAACGGGAAAGCCGATCTGTAGGCTTTCAAGCTTTGTTGCAGAACGATCCTGATACATTTACGCTGAACACTGCTGAACATCACTGTTCAACTATGCAGCGATAGCATTCTGTTTGTTTCCAAAC
>NZ_JANSIA010000086.1:0-13686 GCF_047461835.1 Synechococcus sp. R60.1
CTGGTAGAGCAGAGCAGGCCCAGGGCTACTGAAAGCCCGCTCCGTACCGCTTAGCGGTCGGAGCCGGGTAGTTTACCATAGTTCGACAAGAATCCAACTCAAAGAGCATATCCGAATATCCATCTGCATCTGTGGCTGTAACCTCTTCTCCGCCTTCCCGTTCCCGCGCTTTTGGCCTTTGGCCGCCGCTGGCCTTGGTTTTGCAGCGGCTGACCCAAGCGGTGCCGGTGCTGCTGTTGATCACGGTGCTCAGCTTTTTGCTCTTGCAGCTGGCCCCCGGAGATTTTTTGGATCCCTTGCGGGCGGATCCCAGTGTCAGCCAGGAGTTTATTGCCCAAGAGGAAGCACGGCTGGGGTTGGATAAGCCCTTGGTTTGGCAGTACTTGACCTGGCTGGGCAACCTGCTGCAAGGGGATTTCGGGGTGAGCTACACCTATCGCGTGCCGGTAGCACAGCTCATCCTCTCCCGCGCCGGCGCTACCTTGCTGTTGGCGGTGTCCTCTGTGGTGCTGACTTGGCTGGTCGCCATTCCCCTTGGGATCCTGGGGGCGCTGCGGCAGAACACCCCCCTGGATCGGGCGTTGCAGTTGCTCAGCTACCTGGGCCAGGCCATGCCCAGCTTCGTGCTGGCCATTTTGCTGCTAATTGTGGCCCAAAACGTGAGCTGGCTGCCGGTAGGGGGGATGACCAGTGTTTATTTTGCCGAGCTTAGTTTGGGGGAAAAGTTGCTGGATCTGGGCCGCCACCTGCTCCTGCCCACGCTGGCCCTGAGCATCACCAGCTTTGCCGGGCTGCAGCGGATTACGCGCGGCAATTTCTTGGATGTGCTGCGGCAGGAATACATCCAGGCGGCGCGGGCCCGTGGGATCCCAGAGTGGCGGGTGATCTGGTTGCACGCGCTGCGCAACGCCGTCAACCCCTTGATCACGATCTTGGGCTTTGAGTTTGCCAATCTGCTCAGCGGCTCTTTTATTGCCGAGTTTTTCTTCAATTGGCCGGGGCTGGGCAAGCTGCTCTTGGAGGCTGTTCAAAGTTTCGACATCAATGTGGTGATGGCGGGGCTTCTGCTGGGGGCCGTGATGCTCATTCTGGGCAATTTGTTGGCCGATTTGCTCCTGATGTGGGTGGATCCCCGTATCCGACCCGACTCGTTTTTTAGTTAGCCATTGCTGCTACGGATCCCTCAAACAGGCGGCTCAATTGTGGAGACAATATCCCGAATCACCGCCTCAGCCTCTTGCCGTCGGTTGCCGGCCATCTCTCCCGACCCGGCCAGAGAAACCCGATGGGTCAGTACCGGCACGAACAGTGCTTGCAGATCTTCTGGTAGACAAAAGCTGCGCCCTTTCACCAGCGCCTGAGCCCGTGCTGCCCGCGCCAAGGCCAGGGCTCCACGGGTGGATACCCCCGCCCGCAACAGCTTGGACACGCGAGTGGCCTGCACCACCTGCAGAAGATAGTCCGCCAGGGATCCATCCAAATACACCTGATCCACCGCCGACTGAATCTCTCGCAACTCCATCAGGGAGAGAACCGGCTGCAGAGCATCCACCGGCTCGGCCTGTTGCCGTTGCAAGAGTAAAGCTCGCTCTACCTCAGGGCTGGGGTAGCCAATCGACAGCCGTACCAAAAACCGATCCAACTGGCTTTCTGGGAGGGGATAGGTGCCGTGGTACTCCAAAGGATTTTGGGTGGCCAACACCATAAATGGGCTGGGCAGCGGGTAGGTGCGATCGTCCAGCGAAACCTGCTTTTCCGCCATTGCCTCCAGCAGGGCACTTTGGGTGCGGGGCGAGGTGCGATTGATTTCATCCGCCAAGACCACGTGGGCAAAAATGGGGCCGGGACGAAATTCAAAATCCCCTTTTTCTTTGTTGAAAAGGGTGAGGCCAAGGATATCTGTCGGCAATAGGTCGCTGGTAAATTGAATCCGTTGAAACTTGGCCCCCAAACTGTGGGCGATGGCCCGCGCCAAAGTGGTCTTGCCTACACCGGGCACATCTTCAAGCAAAACATGACCTTCCGCAACCAAGGCCGTGACCACCGCCTGCACCACCTGCGATTTGCCCTGAAACACGGATTCGATATTGGCAATCAGCTTGCCAATCTGTTGGTGCAAGGTTTGTAATCGCTCCGCTGGGATCCGTGCTGAACCAGACCGGGTGCTGACACTCGCCATAAACCATTCCCAAAGGGGCCTATTCCACCTTACAGGCTGGATCCCATTGCCAGCTCAGGGCGGGATCCCGCTAAACCCCAGTGAAAAACCGGAGTATCATAGACCTAAGCCCTCCACAAGGATGGATATCTTGGAACTGTCTTGTAAAAGTGAATATGCTCTCCTAGCCCTTCTGGAATTGGCCCAGCACTACAGCGATGGCCAGGTGCTGCAGATTAAAGAAATTGCGGCCCATCAGTCCATACCCGACCGCTACTTGGAGCAACTGCTGGCCACCTTGCGCAGACAGGGGTTGGTGCGCAGCCAACGGGGATCCAAGGGAGGCTACTTCCTGGCCCGAGCACCCTGGCAGATCTCGCTGCTGGATGTTATCCAGGCCATCGAGGGGGAAGATCTCACCCGCTCCCGCGACTTGCCCTCGGGCGATCTCACCCCAGAGCGGGAAGTGCTCCTGAAGGCCTGGCAAGATGCCCAAGCTGCGGCGGTAGCCATTCTCCAGAAGACCACCCTACAAGACCTCTGCGACCGGCAGGCACAACAGCAACAGGCTCGGCTCATGTACTACATTTAAGCCAGAGGCTGGGATCCTTGGAAGGTTTTGGGTTATCCTGAAACCCACTGCTTTTTGAATTGAGCCCTTCCATGACCGTTCGCTCTTCTCGCTCTCAGGCTGCCGATACGTTTTCCGCGGAAGATTTTGCCCAAGCTTTAGACAGGCAAAACCTCAGCTTCCAACCGGGGCAGGTGGTGCAAGGCCGCATCTTCCAACATCAGAACGATGGCGCTCTGGTGGATATTGGCGGCAAATCCCCGGCCTTTTTGCCCCTCAAGGAAGCAGGGATCCGCCCAGGGGAAGATTTGAGTGCCCTCTTTCCCCTAAAAACAGAAGCCGAGTTTCTCATCTTGCGAGAAGATGCAGAAGGACAAATTGTGCTCTCGGCGCGGCGGCTGAGGCTGAAGCGGCTTTGGGAAGAGCTGGCCCAGAAGCAAGCCAACGGCCAGACGGTAACCGTTCCGGTGATCGCCACCAACAAAGGGGGGGTGGTGGTGGATGTGCAGGGGCTGCGCGGCTTCATTCCCCGCTCCCACCTCAGCCAACGGGAAAGTCTGGAGGAGTTGGTGGGGCAATCCTTGACAGCAAGCTTTATCGAGGTGAACCCAGAAGCCAACAAGCTGGTGCTCTCCCAAAGGGCGGCTGTAAAGTCCGAGAACCTGAGCCGCTACACCAGTGGCCAAGTGGTGGAAGGCAAAGTCAGCGGACTAAAACCCTTCGGTGTGTTTGTGGACTTGGAAGAAGGGGTAACCGGGCTGTTGCACATCAAGCAGGTCAGCCAAAGTTTTGTAGCCTCGCTACCGGATTTGTTCAAACCAGGCCAACGCATCAAAGCTGTTGTGATCGACGTGGATGAGGCCAAGGGACGGATGGCCCTCTCCCTGCGGGTGCTGGAAAAGCATCCGGGCGAGGTGCTGGAGCAGCTGGACAGGGTTATGGAGGAGGCCGAAGAGCGGGCCGGTAAACTCAAGGGGAGAATAACATCCGACGGCCAAGTCATCTGATCCCATCTCTGCCTCGAGTTCGGATGCAAAACCTGCAGAGGGAAAGCAAGACGCCTTACGGCAATCAGAGGAAAATCACGTGGTTATCATCCATTGTCTGAGCATGAGTTAAGGAGTGCTCAACGCCTTACGGCAATCAGAGGAAAATCACAAACAGTTCTTCCTCAAATACACCCCAGGCCAAAATCTCGTGCTCAACGCCTTACGGCAATCAGAGGAAAATCACCTGAGCCAAAATAGAGCCAGTAGAGAACACAAAGTGCTCAACGCCTTACGGCAATCAGAGGAAAATCACTTGGCCACCCCCCTCAGATTCTTCCTCGCCTACTTCGTGCTCAACGCCTTACGGCAATCAGAGGAAAATCACGTATCCAGTGCACTGACGGATGCGCACTGCGAGACGGTGTGCTCAACGCCTTACGGCAATCAGAGGAAAATCACCGGCGTAGTCCTGCTCTTAGTCCCTCCTATTCCCGTTGTGCTCAACGCCTTACGGCAATCATAGGAAAATCACTGCTCATGCTCATGAGGCCCAGCTACTTCACCCAGTGCTCAACGCCTTACGGCAATCAGAGGAAAATCACGAGAAGTTGTTCCATAATCACCACACAAAGCGTAAAGTGCTCAACGCCTTACGGCAATCAGAGGAAAATCACAGAGTGCCAAAGCTCCAGGTTAGTCGGCGGTCCGTCGGTGCTCAACGCCTTACGGCAATCAGAGGAAAATCACCTCTGCAGATAGAGTCTGTTATGCCCTCCTTATGTTGTGCTCAACGCCTTACGGCAATCAGAGGAAAATCACCCGCCACGGGTTTTTGATTCCGGCCCCAGGTCAGGGCAGTGCTCAACGCCTTACGGCAATCAGAGGAAAATCACTTGCCCAAGTATTTCAGTTGGTTCTTGTAGTCTTCAGTGCTCAACGCCTTACGGCAATCAGAGGAAAATCACAGTGAGGTACTGGGGGGCGGCCCCCGCTGTGGCAGGTGCTCAACGCCTTACGGCAATCAGAGGAAAATCACCCGGATCGCCGGCGCCGCCATCCTCCCCAAGCAGGTGCTCAACGCCTTACGGCAATCAGAGGAAAATCACTAGCCTGTACAGCCCCGGATCCTTTCCGCATACTGGTGTGCTCAACGCCTTACGGCAATCAGAGGAAAATCACACATCAGCCAAAAGGACTAAGCTGGACCGTACCTTGGTGCTCAACGCCTTACGGCAATCAGAGGAAAATCACGTCAAGAGTTTGCTGACAACGTGCAGGGTTGGATGTGCTCAACGCCTTACGGCAATCAGAGGAAAATCACTAGAGGTGGCCCCGCCGGGGGGGAGACATTATCTCGAGTGCTCAACGCCTTACGGCAATCAGAGGAAAATCACCGCCCACCGCTGCCTCTCAACCGTAGAGTTGAGAGAGTGCTCAACGCCTTACGGCAATCAGAGGAAAATCACGACAGCTCCTCATCCGCCGCCTCTACCCGCAATAGCGTGCTCAACGCCTTACGGCAATCAGAGGAAAATCACACTTCTCAACTGAACCCGAACTCATCTTTGAACTGTGCTCAACGCCTTACGGCAATCAGAGGAAAATCACGTGGCGGGATTGTGCACGTCTCGATTACGTCCCAATGTGCTCAACGCCTTACGGCAATCAGAGGAAAATCACTAGCGGATCCGGCGGTGGCAGCCTTGGGTGCAGCTTAGGTGCTCAACGCCTTACGGCAATCAGAGGAAAATCACACCAAAGGCCGCGACAACTCTGCGCATCCCCACTTCGTGCTCAACGCCTTACGGCAATCAGAGGAAAATCACTGTAGTCCAGCCTAGCGGCTTCCTTCCAGAGCTCAGTCGTGCTCAACGCCTTACGGCAATCAGAGGAAAATCACGGCGCACCCCAGGATTCTTACTCTGCAAGGCTCGGATGGAGCCTTTGCAAGCATGTACCCTTATTCTATACACCAACTGCCAGCTAGAAGACAGGTCTCCTAACGCACTGGGCCCGGCAAAAGGTTTTCTCGTAAGGGAGCCGGGATTTTGCAAGCAACTCCAGGCGGTCGAAAATCCCTGGAACCCTCTTCCGACAAGACTTTCAGGTCTTTTGGGGGCTAAAGCGTCTTTCACAACGATAGATCCTTGCTTTTTAACAGATCCTGTAGCCATCCTGTCGTTCTGGCCAACTTTCTGGTCGGTTCGAGGCGAGCACCCGCTCTAAGCAGCGGTTGCAGATCCCCACAAGCAAGAGGTCATCCTCTGGTTTTAGAATTTTCTCTAGCTCCCAACGCAGTTTCTCTCGTTCTCGCAATGTTAGCCAGGCACGAAAAATTGAGTACTGAATTCGTTCTCCATATCCCTCCAATAACTTGAATGCTTTTCGCCATCGCTTCTGACAGCGAATATCGTAGCACACCAAGTAACAAACCTTATGCTCGGCCATAATCTATCTCACAACTAAGTTTCCAAACAAGTCTGCTTCGCCGTTCCACTCTTTTTCCAAAAGACGAACCTCTAGCTCTATTAAACGGCAGTAGGTAAGAGAGTAATGAGTAACTGGGTGCTTCCACTTTTCTCGCTTGCGCTCTTCGTAAATCCGAATCATCTTCTTACGTCCCTCTTCGCTGAGCCAAACTTGTTGGCCCCGTACTGTAAAATCTGCGTCTGGATCCCATTGCCGTCGGTTAACTGAGGCTACGACTGGCATATCTACAAGAGGAACACGGAAGATCTCCATCAAGTCAAGAGCCAGAGGATGCGCTTGGGAGCGAGGCTGGTGATAAAAACCCAGGGCGGGCTCTAATCCAACTGTCAAAATAGCATTCATTACATCTTTAAGCAAAAGAGCATAACCAAACCCAAGTAAGGCGTTAAAGCGATCCTTGGGAGGTCTTCGATTTCGTCCTGAAAATCGCATTTCCTCAGGTACTGCATCAGACAGCAGATGAGGCAAGGCAGAAAAGTAGAGCGCTGCTAAGTTTCCTTCCAGTCCCAATAGACTTGACAAAGAGTCTGCCTGATCGACTTGCTTGAGCAATCGCTTCATTTGTTCGATAGCTTGTTCTACCTCCGGCGAACGCTGGGATCCCAAGCGCATTAAGAACTTGCGCTGGCTCTGGCCTCGACACCTCACCAACTTTCGGGCTAGTCTCAGGCACATTTCAGGATTGCTCAGGGCCTGATACTGTCGAATGCGGCGCTGGATGCTCCCATATCGGGGATCCAGGCTGCCGACATAGCGTCCACCTCCCGAAATTAAGTGAATTCCAATGTATTGTTCGGCGCAGAAATGAATGGCTTGAGTTGAAATTTGAGAGAAACCATGCAGCACAATTTGTCCAGTTTGCTGGGCGGAGATAAACTCTTCGCTTTGATTTCGGTAGGTGACTTTGAGACGGGATCCACTGCGCCCTACCCGTGCCCCTGGCTCTAGAATGTGGACACATTGCCGTTCGTCATCTTCCGGGAACAGGCGAATAGGTTGCCATTCTCTGTCATGAGCTAGCCTCGCTTCTTCGGGCAAACACACGGGAGCTAAGGAGCAACCCGCACACAGCCGCTCATTGTCGGTAATTGGGGGCCGCAGAGGAGATTGGCGCAGCAGCCTCGCTTGTTCGATTGCCTGACGTACAGCTTGGCGCCCAGCATCATCAAGGGGTACGTGTACGAGCACATTGTCAGCATGGTACCGAATTCGTCCTTCGGGAATTGGGATCCCCAAAGCTGTTTCCACGAGATAGGCATAGGCCAAAATCTGCAACCGGTCACTCTCCCAGGCTTGAGGCTGATTGTCTGGATCCCGTGCTGACCGACCCCTTTTATGCTCGTAGGGAATGATCTGTCCATCACGAGTGCGCAAAGCATCCACTCTTCCCCGCAAGCCCAGTTCTTCGCTTTCTAGAAATAGATCCTCCCACTCCTCTCCCTCTTGCTTTTCCAGCTCTGTGTGTAACCGCCGACCGGCAAAAATAGCTGCGTTTTCCGTATAGAGCTCCTCGACCTCCTCTAGATAAAATAGTCGTGGGCAGTAGGCCAATGCGTGCAGTGCTGAAACACGAATCAAATCTGAATCTATCTGTGCGGGGAAATCGATTAGTGATGCCGGCATAATCTGATACTCCGAAATATGAAAATATAGAGTTTTTCAGCAATCTTAGAACAGCTTTCTCTTTGAGCAGAGACAAAACTCAGGCTCCACGCAAGATCTTCTCCTGGCAGGGTTACTAAGCTGTTCAGAAACAAGCTTTCGACTTAGGGTTGACAAGTCTGGAACTAAAGCTTGGAATTCTTGCTGCCTAGTTTGGGCAAATTTCCGTCCAGGCTAACTCCGGCACATCATCACCTTCAAGAGTTCGGAGTGAGTATCTTCGCCAGCGAGTATCCCGCGATCCCACGTGATCAACCCAATACGGCAAGGTCAGGATCCCATCCTCATCTTGAATTAGCCATCTTCCCCCTGAAGGGACTTTCTGAATTGGTCTTACCGAGTTAACTAAGTCACGACTCTCTCCTAGGCTTAGTCCCCCAGATCGGTCAATTAATTCAGGATTTTCAAAGGCTCTTTCCAAGTCATGAGCAAGGGATCCATTGACCAAAACTGCGATTTGCACATCGGTCAGCAATTGTTGGTAGTCAGGACGGGCATTGTTTGGATGCTGAATATCTTTTGTCTTAAAACGACGAAAGGTACGGATCACTGTAGAAAGCTGGGGTTGGCTCAGGAGAGCAATTGCCAGTTGGGATCCGCAATATCGATGCCGATCCCATTCTCCCAGCAGGGAAAGCAACATTCCATAAACAGTAGCCGGTGGCGGCACCGGATAAGTTTCGGCAAACTCCCTGGCCCAAGATTGACGAAAACAGGCGATAGGCACCTCAACGTGGAGCCGAATCATGCTGCCTCCTCACAAGAAATTTGCTGCCTAATCAAGCTGATAAGTTGATCAACTGTTGATTTAATGCCTGAGCTTACATGAGCACCCAACCGGTCTAGCTTCTCCCCGTCCTCAGTTTCGGCAGCGGCTCCTGCCAGCCACAGCTCTTGAGGATCTATATCCCCCACTTGCACTCGACGCACTAAGTCCGGCATGCTGATTTCTCCATCAGAGTTTTCTTCAAAACAGTAGAGCAGGCGTGGCGAAAAGTCGTGTGTCCAGCGCAGAACTATGCTGTCTGGTGAAAAGTCGTAGAGAAAGCGAGAGTGATTGCCGGCTACTTCCCCCAACGAAACCAGTCCGTTTAACACTTCGATTACTCGGTCTTGCCGGTGGAGCCGAGCAGGAGTCATTGCAAAGCCGTACTGATAGCGAGTAGCATGAACCTCCGTTCCGTAGAGAGAAGTGGATCCCTTCTGGCCACTTTTCGCGTTGAAGGTTACATCTCCGCTGTAGGGTCGAGTAGAAACTGCCCGAGTTACTTCCAAAACACCTCGCCGAGCAGTGGTAGTGCCCTTTGGTAACTTTTCTCCCTTCTTCCTGGATGAGTTTTCGTCTGAGGCATCCACTTTAGCCCCTTCCGCACGCATAAAGCCTAGGACATCATCATCGATATACCGCTCGGGATCAAAGTTAGGCGCTTGCCACTCGTTGTCGTTGGTTTGATCATTCCAACGTCGGTTAACTTCGCAGCCATTCCCTGAGACCTGCCAATAGTAACGCAGGGCCCAACGGATTGCTTCAGCAGAGACGGTAGTGTGCACCTCATTTTTCCAGAGGATCTTTTGCAGGGTAGTGATGTTGCCGTCATTCTCACCGCGGTTGTTGGCAGCGGTGCCGTAGCTGGTCAAGATGTTGCCAAACAGGTGCAAAGTCATAGTCTTCCTCCAGGCTAGTCCTTCAAACTGAACCGTTAAGTTGTTGCTACGTCAACTTTTCACTTGACTTGCTGACTCTTGCTTTACACTTTTAGTCCTCCTCCAGCTCGGCGGGTGCAATCAAGTCAACATCATCCTCGTCAAGCTCATCCTGAAGTTCTTCCTGTCGCTCCTTGCCTTTGTAGCTGGCCAACGCTAGAAGAGCTAAGTCTCGCGCTTTTTTCCATTCCTTGGGATCCATAACTAAATCCATCAAGTCATCCCAATGCTCTTGCAGTGTCGGTATTCTTCCAGCCCGCGCCCAAAAGCTAGTAATAAACTCACGGAAGCTTTCCGCGTTTTTGCATCGAGTCAGCCCAGTACGAATACGTATATTTTCTCTGTCGAAGTTAGTAAACTCTCCCCTATCCTGGGTTTTCTGAGATAACCGACCATAGGTAAAGCGAATGGCTTCATGACAAGCCTGAACAAACCAGCGCTCTCTGTCATCCATTTCCGTTTTCATGACCATTTCGTTTAGACCTCCGCGCTCGTAACATAGCTGCTTAAACTGCTCGTTGCTATTAACCTGCTCTGCAAATCCGGCATACCAAGAGTAACCCCTTGCCAGATTTTCAGCAATCATCTCACGAGCAAAACTTGTTGCAATGAAACTGCCTTCCTCTGCTTTTGCCTTGACGACATCTGGTAACACTGCTTTGCAGATCTGGTAGTTTTTACAGACGCGATATTCTGCTTCTACAGTAAGTAGATCTGTGCGAGATTTTTGTTGGCTCGACCACGGAACAACACCTAGAGTTAGAACCTGACATCGTTTTACCTTAAATTCCCTAGCAGATTCTGCAATCCCTTGGTACGTCAAAAACCTAAGCCCAGCATCTCCCAAACTCGAAGCATGAAAATCCTGGTAGGCTGCATAACGAAGCTGGGGATCTTGCCGGTAGCTTGCATAGACCTCCATATCGGTAATCTCGGGAACTACCAGGGCATATTGAGCTTTCTGATCTCGCAGCCGCGAGCGAAGTATGTAGTAGCAGCAAGAAACAGGAGCGTAGAGAAGTACAAAGGCCATCTCTGGAGACTCTTCAAAGCTTGTATCCGAGGGAAATGCATTGTGGCGAACGACTGCACCAGGATTAAGCCAGCCAGCAATGCTAATTGGCTGCTTAAGCCAATTACCGTTTTTATCACATAGATTTTTGGCAAATTCCTGATGGACGTAGCTTTCTAAAGCTTTATACTTGATAATGACAGGTGGATGATCCTCATCAATCTCTAAAGATTGAGTTTGCTCGCCAATAACTTTACGGGTTTTGGCATGTTGTAGAAATGTTCCCAGGATTCCTTGATGGATGACTACCTGGGAGTCTTTTCGCATCGACTTACTGTCGATCCCTCGCAATGCGATTAATCCATTATCAAGTTGGAAAGACTCTTTGAGCAACCAATCAATTACTTCAAAGTCATTTCCCTGCCAGGACAGTTGAACTTGTCGAGGCGTCAGTTCCCAACTTAGTGACCCTGGACGCTTTTCTGGTGGAATTTCCTGCTCCAGCTGCTTGAGGGTCATCCATAGTCCGGCTAAACCCGCCCGATGCAGCAATGTTAATCCGGGGTGTCCCAGATGCAACTTTAATTCGCTCATGGTGTGCCAACTTCCTCGCTGTAGGTGATATATCCAGGCTCTGTGATGAAATAAAACCCGCGTCGTTGCCAATTCCACCACTCTGTCTTTTTATCTGGGATCCGAATTGGAATTGACCAGGCTTGAGCTTCTTGTAGAAAAGCTTGCATTCTCGATAGCTTTTGGCCCTTATCTAGAGCTTTCTTCTGTCTGACTTCAGCAGCCTTCCAAATAGCGTCTTGATCTTCTGCCAGAAGCACTGTTATCGTGTAGCCGGCCTCTCGCAGGGAACTTGGATAAGTGCACCAGTTTTGATCAAGCCATGCTGACTTCACCCTGGCAGGCTCTTCCCGGCTGAGCTGAGAGATGATATCAGCCAGGTCTCGCTGGGAAATATACTCAAGTTCTCTAAGCTGTTCAAGCAGCTGCCGGCCAGTTTCTAATTCTGCTGCGCCATAGGGGAGGTGTTCGTTCCATTCGTAGAAAAGAGCTACACGGGATCCCTCCTGCTCGCTTTTCATTCTTCGATTGAGGCGACCTAGTCGCTGAATTAAAGATGTCGCTGGAGCCATAGCAGAGATAAGCAAGTCTGCACTTAAATCTAAGGACATTTCACAAACCTGTGTAGTAACAGCGAGAACAGGCCCTGGTTGACCAAAAGCGTTAATAATCTGCTCATGCTTTCTAAGTCTATCTTTATAACGAAATCGACTGTGATAAATTAAAACTTTGGCTTCAATGTCTTTTAGCTTCTTCTGAGCCTCTCGATAAATGTTAATGCAACTGGCAACTGAATTGGTTACCCACAATACCTTTTGGTTCTCTTGAACTGCTTTAGTAACTTCCGACCAAATGGATTCGGAATTGATGGGATCCTCCTTTGGTTGAATTTCTCGTATTTGATAGCGCTTCAGCTCTTCTAGCTCTTGAGGCCCTTCAATGGGATCCCCAATAGGTTCACCCAACTCACTCATCACCCGTTTAATCGCCTCAAGTCGCCCTGGGGTGAAGCTGGCGCTCATCAGTAGGATAGGTGCGCCTCGAAAAGCCTGTAAAAATCTCAGCAAAGAGCCAAACAACTGATTGTCATAGGCATGTACCTCGTCAAAAACGAAGGCAGATTGAACTAGAGCTGGCCAAGAAAATAGTGGTCTTCTATTGTTCTGGATTAACCCTAAAATAGAGTCTACAGTGCAGATAACCAGTTTCTTTCTCCATACTTGCAACGCTGCCAAACGAAACGAAGCACCCTCATCCTCTTCGCCTTCGCCGGTCAATAAAAGTTCTCGATCCAAATCTGCTCGTGAGTGCATCAGTGCCTTTTCTATTGGGGATCCCTCGGCGTAGTCCAAGTAGCCCTGAGTAGCCGTTCCGGTGGTCGGATAGCCAAAAAACAGTCGCCTTCCCGATGCCCACTTTTTCGCCCAAGCGTAGGCTCCCAAGGTCTTGCCTGTACCACAGCCTGCCTTGACCAGTGTTACTCGATGAGTGGCAGCAGCCATTTGCTCTTGGAAGGGACGCAGGGAGTTTTTTCCTAGTTTCTGGGTAATCAGTTGCTCTAATTCACTTTCTTGGAGAGCTAAACTCAAGGTATTAGAAACCCAGCTTTGCAAGTTTTCTCCCTCCACTGGCAAGACCGATCCTGCTAAATCTGCAGCAATTACTGTTGCCTTAGCAGCCGCTATTAATATCTGTCTCTCAAAGCTAAAATTTTGAGCAAAGTCTCGAAACTGATCTACCAATGCACGCAAGTGCTGTTCCAGTTGGTCTCTTTCCCAACTTGCTGAGGGTACACTTGGAATCTCTGATGGTAGCCCTAGTCTCTGCGATCCGAGCCTCAACACAGATTGAAAGTCTGGATGGTCAGTATAAACGTAAATCTCAGATCCTGAGCCATCAGACAACTCCGTAATTTTGTGAGATTCTTTGCCCTGAGAATTCACTCCCGCTTTGAGGTGATGTCCAATTGCTGTCCAGGCAGCTAAGAGGAGCTCCTCTTCAGTAAATGCTTTCTGTAGCCACTCTCGAAATGCACTGACCTGTAAAGCAAGTATGCCACTTAAAAACTCGTGTCGGATAAGTTGCCTTCTGTTATGACTTCCCCAACTCTTTTCAAGCTCTGCTTTCGAGTTAGTGTCTAGGATCGACGACTTGAGATAAACCATCTCTTGAAAATGTTGATTCGCCTTACCCCAATCATGTAAGTAAGCTCCCAGCTTGACAACAGATTCTAGACAACTTGAGTTCTCCAACCTTAGCTGCTGCTGGATGGTCTCTCCTAGGCAACCCAAAAGGACTTCAGCTGCCGATAGCACAGCCGAAACATGACCTGTAAGTTTAGCGGCACGCTTCGCCTGAGCGTACTCCTCTCTGGATTGGCACTCGGCATTCCATTGTGCTAAGGATTTGGCCAATAGAAACTTAAACATTGCAGATCCATCCTCACTTAAACGGCAAAAAGAATCCACAACCCATGCGCCGCCGGCCACCTAGCCCTACCTGCTGGAGGCGAATTGAGTCTTCTTCC
>NZ_JANSIA010000087.1:0-13647 GCF_047461835.1 Synechococcus sp. R60.1
GTTCTCCTCTCTTTACCCTTACAAGGTATCGGGATCCACCCCCAGCTCCCGCAGCTTCTGGGCCAGGCGCTCTGCTCGCTGTCGCTCTTGCTCAGCACGTTGGCGCTCGATTCTCTCAGCTTCTTCAGGAGTAGGCACCAGCTCCCCATTGGGGAAAAAGTAGCGCAGTTGTTGGTTATGGATCCCCAGATACAGCTCCAGCATCTCGCTCCAGCGCCAGCCCTGCTCCGTTGGCTCAATCTCCTCGTACTTCTCCCCCCTCAGTCGCAAACCCATAAACTCCTGCGTCTCCGGAGAATAGTAAAAGTACTCCGGTGTCCTGAAAATCCTTTCGTAAAGCTCCCGCTTCTCACCCCGATCCACTTTGGCAGTCGATTCCGAAAGCAGCTCGATGATCAAGTCCGGGTATTTGCCACCTTCTTCCCACACCACCCAAGAAGGGCGGGGGCGGTTTTCTACCCCTTTGACCAAAAACAGATCTGGCCCGCGGAAGTCTTTATTTTTGAGTTGCTCTCGGCTGTAGTAGACGGTGAGGTTCCAGGCGAGGAAGTAGTCGTTGCGGTCTTGCCAGAGGCGGGCGAGGCAGCTGACCAGAATCAAAAGCTGCAGGGCATGCAGGGAGTGTTCCATTTCGGGTTCATCGCTGAGCAGCCCCTGGGCCGAGGGCATGAGCTCCGCCAGTTGCTGGCGGGTGAGGGGAGTAATCTTTTCCTCGGCTTTCTCTTGGAGTTTTTCTTGGGCCAGCATTTTTGCACTCGGGGCAAGTGAATTAGCTGTAGGCTAACCCATCGATAGAACCGCCGGCAGGTGCTCTGCTTCAGGCTGACAGGGTGATAACAGGAGCGTTCTACTAACTGAAAGGCATAATAAGAGATGTAAACTTCTCCTTTTGTCCGCATGTCTTTCTGGAAACTTTTGGTGGTGATAGCGGTGCTGCTTTTCGGCTTGGCAAGCGGGATCCCCACCTTACAAGCGGCCACCCTGGGTGGATCCCCCTACAATCGCGCAGAACAGGAAGTTGTGATTGCAGCTAGCCCAGACCAGGTGTTAAAAGCGGCTGAGCAAGCCTTTCAAGTTTGGAAGCGGGGGGAACTGGTCTCTGTGGATGCTGAGGCGATGGAAGTGAAGGGGATCTCCCGCACCAACTTTTTTAAGTTCGTGGACGATCTAACGGTTTCGCTGTCGCCAATAGAAGGGGATCCTGGCCATACTCGTCTACACATTACTTCCGAAGGCCGTGTTGGGGAATATGATTTCGGCGGCAACCGGCGCAACATCAACGAGTACCTGAACACTTTGCGGTCGTTGCTGGAGCAGAGCTAGGGCCGACAGGACAAGGCGGGAGACTTATGTGGATCCACGTCTTTTGCCGTCTCTTATGATTCCTCGTTCTGTTCCAGCTTGGCCACACGAGCTTCCAGCTTGCGCAAGGTGCGTTGCAGCTCAGGCAAGTGCCGCTGGACGGCCATGCTCTTGCGCCATTCGGCAATGGGTTGGTGGGGGTAGCCGGCCACCGTTTGACCAGCAGGGATATCGCTGGTTACACCTGTCTGGGCGGCTACACGCACGCCATCGCCAATGTGCAGGTGCCCGGCCAAGCCACATTGCCCGGCCAAGATGACGTGGTGGCCCAACTGGGTGCTGCCGGCAATGCCCACCTGAGCCACGATCAGGCAGTGGGATCCGGTGCGCACGCCGTGGCCAATTTGCACCAGATTGTCGATCTTGGTGCCGCGGCCAATACGGGTCTCGCCAACGGCGGCCCGGTCGATGGTGGTGTTGCTGCCTACCTCCACGTTGTCTTCCAGCACCACCCGTCCCGCTTGGAGCATGCGCCGCCAGGAGCCATCCGCCAGGGGAATGTGGCCAAAGCCGTCGTCGCCAATGACAGCGCCGCTGTGGATGAGGCAATCATCCCCAATCTCCGTGCGCTCGTGAATAACGCAGTTGGCGAAAAGCTGACACCGGGATCCAATCCGCACCTGGGGATAAATCGTGACATTGGGATGAATTTGGGTGTGGTCGCCGATCCTCACCCCTTCCATCACCACCGCGTGCGGCCCGATTGCCACCCCTTCCCCCAGTTGGACGCTGGCATCCACCACCGCTGTAGGATGGATCCCCACCGGTAGGCGGTAGGGCTGGTAAAACAGCTCGATGGCCTGGGCAAAGAGCAGACGGGGATCCCTGCCCCGCAAGCAGGCAATGGAACAGGGCAAAGCCAGCCCTTCCTCCACGATGACGGCGCTGGCCTGGGTTTGCTCCAAGAGAGGTAGGTAGCGGGCCTCGCTGAGAAAGCTCAGCTCCCCTGGGCGAGCCTCCGCCAGGCTGGCCACGCTGTGAATTTCCAGGGTGGGATCCCCCTCGTAGGCACACCCCAATTTTTGGGCAATTTCCTGTAGCTGCATTGGGGTTGACATCCTCTACGATTGCGGCAGCCGCACGTCCATCACGGTGCCGCGCAAGTTGTAGTCAAAGGTCTCTAGCTCTAGGGGAACACCGATTTTGACGCGATTGTTGCCCAGGACGATGCCATTCTCGGTGCGCTGGCCCCGCCCCCGCAACGTAAATACCAGGTCGAGGCGATAGGCTTCGGGATCGGGCAAGTTCTGCACCCGCCCATCGGGGAAAACCACTGGCACCGTGCGGCTGACATTTTCCACTCGCACCACCTCCACCTGGCCGTAGGGCTGGTTGCGGATGATCAGGTCAGCCTTCTGCCCCGCCTGAAAAGGTTCCATAGAGCGGCTGCTGACCCCGCGCACAATCATGTCCACTTCCACCGGCAGCGTGGGGCCACCTCCCACCTGGACGACACTGCCCGCCTGCCGACCCGGAAAGAACAAGACGGCGACAATGGCCACCACCACAATTGCCAGAGCTCCCAGATCCAAGAGGCTGACCTTTCCCAAAAGCCGCCCCTGCTCGTCAATGAGCCGCATATCACCTCTCCTCGCACACCCTGTCTTGATTCTAGGCAGGTTTGTTCTCCAAGTGGCTTTCTCGCCCTAAGGGATCCAGGCTAGGGCGCTGCTGCCCAGCGGTAGGCGGCGTTCCCGCCAGCGGTGCGAACCACTTTGTCCATCAGGAATGGGCAGCCCGTCCTGCAAATCCACCAACCACACTTGCGAGGCCATGATGGCTTGCCCGCTACGGCTAAGGGGAGCCGAGGGATCCGGGATCCCTGGGAACGGTTCCAAGAGCGTGTAGGCCAGCATGCGTCCATCCGGGGAAATGCTGAAGTCCAGATCGACGGGATAGGTGGCTCGAACCACCTCTATGGCGTTGCCTGCTTCAGTGCCGAGCGTTATCGCCAGCAGGCGGGGCGACTCGGTGTAGCTGGGGGAGTCCATCGCGACCTCGCCAACAGAATAATGCTCCGCACCGCTAACGTGAGAGACCTCACTGACCAAGGCGTAGAAGATGGGCGCCCGAGGGGAAAAAGCCCCTTTCAGGATGGATCCCTGGGTTCTCAAAATCTCCTCGCTGTTGCCGGTATTGCTGACGATGGAGAGGCTGCGGGTGTAGTCGGGATTGAAGCGCAGCAAAGCCCCGAAAGCCCCATCGGGGCGGATGGCTAAGGTTTGGCCGAACTGGGCTAGAAAGCTCTCCGCTGCCGCCCGTGGATGCAAGGGTACGATCCCCACCCCCTGTCCCTGCGAGATGAGCAGGCTGCTCTCATCGGGGCTAATGAAAAAATCTCCCCCCACCGCCGTATCCAGCTCTAGACGTTCAAAGGGATCCCGGCTCGTTTTCTGGATCCACAGCTCCGTCTGGACGGCAGCCATGGGATCCCGTTGCAGCGGGATCCGCTCTGCCACCACCAATTCCCCCGTCGGCGAGACTTGGAAGCGCAGGTTTTGGTAACCCTGATGATCCAGCAGCAACCGCGAAGACAGATCCTCCAGATCCAGCCGGTACAGATCCTGGTGCTGTAGGTTGGTGGCCGTGGCGAAATAGTACACGAAGCGGCCATCAGCACTGGGCTGCATTTGGGTTACCTTGACCCCAGCTGGAGTCAGCAGAGTAGCGGCTCCCGTCTCCAGGTTGAACAGAAACATTCGCCCTCGCTGGGCAGGTTCGGTGCTGATCCCCAGCAACTGCCGATCCGGTGTGCGGAATTCTCCCTCGAAAGGCCGGGCCATGGGCTGGCCCCGTTCATCCACGGCTGCCTGCAGGCGCACCCGGTAGGTCTGGCCGTAAGGGGCTGGTTCTGTCAGCGTCCAAAAAAAGCGGCGACCCAGCTTGCGCATTCGGCCTGGCAGAGGGGGCTGGATCTCCAAATGCTCTTCAACGCTGACGGGATCCATCGGGCGGTTGAAGGTGAGCACCATCTGCACTTCTTGCGCCCCCACCCGTTGCTGTTGCCAGTTAAAGTCCCGCACGTAAGGAGCTGTGTGGTTGCCCAACACCACCAGGATCACCCCGATGGCCAGGTTGCAGAGGGTAATCCGGGCAACCCAGCGATCCAGAGGCTGTGGGAACCACCGCGTCAGGGTTGCGCGCCAGTAAGATCCCGACCGGGCAGACATCTGACTCATAGGTTACAAACAACAGACAGGTATGGGCAGCCAGAACTTGGGGAGCTGCCTACTGCAGCATCAAAAAAAGAAAGTCTTCTAGGTTGGTTAGGAAGGTCAGCACCTCAGCGGTTGTTCGTTCTTCATCTGGGGATCCCAACTGGACGGCCTGTTGAATCAGCTCTCGAACCGGCGTTGGTCCTTGAAGCAGTGGCGCCAACCAGCTCACTTTCTCGGCAGGGATGCTGATCCGCCCGTGGGTGGCCCCTGTCCACTGCATTTCGTAGGGCCGCTTCTCTTGCAGGGCTTTGCTGTACTCCTGGCGAAAGCGGGGGTTGTCCATCAACAGGGGATTGAATTGTACGGATCCCGACAGCCAATCTTCGTCGCTCCAGGGCAGCACCGGTGAAGAGCCGGCATGCTCGGCCCAGAAGTCGATGAGGCGATGGTCAGGTCGGATGAGCTCATAGAGGTGCAGCCGCTCCATGACGCTGAGGGTTGCCAACCGCTGCCGTACAAACTCAGGTACCTTTTTAAACAAAGACTCCACCGACCAGTCGGGCCTATCCACCAAGCTCAAAAAGCCCAACCCCGCCTGCTGCAACAGGCGAAACAAGTCGGGGATCGTGAACCCCTTGTCGTTGGAGAGTAGGTAGTTGTTCATAATGGCCGCATCTTCGGCATAGTTGGCCGGGTTCCAGAACACCGCCTGGGCCACTTCTTCTCGCAGGGATCCCATGAACTCCCGCACATTTTGCGCCCCTACAGCCGGTGGAACGTCAAATTGGCCCACTTTTTGAAAGGCTTCCTGCAAGCGGAAAAACACCTGCCGTTGGTAGCGGCTGTGGAGATTGGCCCGGATGATGCCATCGGGCTTGAGGACATTTTTCATCGCCCGCAGGCCCTCGGTGGGATCCTCCAGCAAATACAAAACATCATTGAGGCTAATGAAATCGAATTGGATCCCCAGGCGATCCAGCTCCAGCAGATTGAGGACATAAAATTCGGCATCTGTGAAGCCGTGGTGGCGCAGGCGTTCCTCGGTAAGCTTGACCGAAGCCGGAGACAGATCACAGGCAACGATCTGGGCCCCTGGATTGGCCTCGGCCATCATCAACGTTTCCCAGCCGGAGCCACAGCCGGCATTCAACAACACCTTGCCCTCTGGCGGGACGATGGTATGGGTGCGCAGGTACTGAGCCGTGGTATAGCTCATCTTAAACATCTCCGGCAAGGCATTGCGAGCCGTCTGCGAGAGGGGCACATTAGGGTAGGGTAGAGCCTCGTAAAGGCTCAAGGCTCGTTCCGAAGCGGAGAGGGCAGAGCTGGCCATAGGCAGGGGAAAGGCTCAACGGTTCAATTTATGATTGAGTGTAGCCCTGGTCGCGACAGCCTCAGGGATCCGCAAAAAACTTGCCATGACTGCTGCTTCCCTGCCCCGTCGCCGCTCTCGCTTCTCCCTCATAGGCACCTTGGCCGCCGTTGGGGGAGCGTTTCTGTGTGGGATCCTGGTGGTGCGGCTGCAGTTGCCGATGCTGGAGCGGATCAATCTGGGAGAATTGGAAAATGCCGAGGCCCGCAAAAACCGCAACATTGCCCTGGCCAATACGCTGGGGTGGCTGGGCTACCGCAACTTGGGGGCTTCCTGGCTGTGGCTGGAGCTGATCCAGTACTACGGGGATGCACCGGCTCGCACCCTGACTGGCTATGGCCTGGCCTACGACTACTTCGATCACATGCTGCGGCTGGATCCCCATTTCCTCTTGGGCTACCGGCTCTCTAGTTTGGTGTTGGCCTATCGGGCCGGCCAGCCGGAAAAAGCCGTCGAGATTTTGGATCGCGGCCTGCAGCAGTTCAACCCCCAAAACAACCCTGACGCCTGGCGACTTTATGTGGATCGCGCCCTACTTAACTTTATGTTTCTGGGGGATGCGGAAGCGGGCCGCAATGACTACTACCAAGCCGCTGCCTGGCGAGAGCAGGTGGGCCTGCCTGGAGATGAATTTCGCCAGTTGGGGGATAACATCGCCCGCAGTCCTCTCAGCCGCCGTTCCCAATTCGATGTTTGGCTGAGCGTGTTTAACTCCACCACCGACCGGGATACCCGCCTGTTTGTCTTGGAACAACTGGTCCAGTTGGGTACGGTGCTGCAAACGCTGCCTACGGGGGAGATCGAGATCCTGCCCCCTCCTCTGCCCGACTTCCCCGACGAAGAACCCTATCGCTTGCGCCTGTGATTTGATCCGGGGGACAAAGATTGCGCCTTAGGGCTGTGACGTTGCCCCAAAAGGTGAGCTAAACTCTAACCCAAATTAAGCCGACCCCACGAGCCGACTCTTCGAGAGCCGCAGCTTTTCGTGGGAGAGGTTCGCTTTTCCGACGTAGGGAGCAGCTGGCTCTGTTGCCTTTGCCGGGGAAGAGCAGCAGCCAGCCTCACGGCAATCCCCAAGGACGCTCTGGGATTCCGGTTTGTTCCCCCAAACTTCTCTATCTTATTATTTCTTAACTTTTGTTCTTGTTCTGCACAATAGGAGTGACCCCCATGACCTCAAGAACTTCCCTTCTGATGACTGTGGCTGTCCTTTCGGGCAGTTGGCTTGTTCTTCCGGCGGCAGCACAATCTTCCGGGACGGCCCGGGTGCGGTCGGTGGTGGATGGGGATACCTTCTGGGCGGACTTGAACGGCAGGCCAACCCGTTTCCGTCTGGCCTACGTGGATGCGCCGGAGCTGACCCAAGGGCGCTGGGGGCGGCTATCCCAAGAGGCTCTGCAAAACTTGCTCCCGACGGGATCCCTGGTGCAGGTGGATACCCTCTATGTCACACCGGAAGGGCTTCACATTGCCCAGGTGTACAACGCCGATGGTTTGGTGAATTTGGAGATGTTGCGCCAGGGTCAGGCGGTGGTTTACGAGCGCTTTTTGCACGGGGCCAATCGGCAACGCTACCTAGAAGCCCAAGAGGCGGCCCAAGCGGCGCGGTTAGGCTTCTGGCAGCAACGCAATCCGGTGATGCCTTGGGAGTTTCGGGAGACGGCCACACAAACCTCGGCCTTTGCAGGGGTCAATGTTTTGGATGGTTCTTTGATTCGTGAAAATCCGGCGGCGGCTGCGGGTGTGGGGATTGCTACCGCAGTGGTGGTGGTGGGTCTGAGCAAAGTGCTGTGGAGAAAGCCCAGCCGACAAAGGGTGAGCATCCGGCAGATGGAGCGGGATCTGAAACAATTGCAGCGCAGCCTCACCACAACCCTGGCCAGTCGCAAGCAACTGGAACGGCGGTACGACGAAATTTTGCAAAAGGCCGAAGATTGGTTTGTCAGGGCTGAGAAAGCCAGCCAACAGAACCAGGATGACCTTGCCCGCGAGGCTTTGGTCCGGCGCAACCAGCACATGAGCGCGGCAGAAGCGGTTCGCAAATCTTTGGATGAAGTTGAAGCGCAGGTGGCAACCCTTCGCGAAGGCATTTCCCGCCTAGAAAGCCAGATCTCGATGGCCAAGCTGGAGCGGGAGATGAACAACTGACGCGAACGCAACCATGCCCAACTCCTCTTTTGCGTCTTTTGCGCTAGAGGAGGGGATCTGCGCACTTGGGCTAAGGCAAGGAGGGGGGCAGGTTTTGCAGGATGGTGCGGACAACTGCGGCCGAGTTGAGCGCTGCTGTTTGAAAAAAGCTCAA
This sequence comes from Synechococcus sp. R60.1, assembly GCF_047461835.1. Classification (NCBI taxonomy): domain Bacteria; kingdom Bacillati; phylum Cyanobacteriota; class Cyanophyceae; order Synechococcales; family Synechococcaceae; genus Synechococcus; species Synechococcus sp. R60.1. Next base: position 8,195 of record NZ_JANSIA010000087.1, read on the forward strand.
GAAATCCGTATCGTCCCCTGCATCGCTGACCGAGCGCACCAGCAAACAAGGGATCCCGGCTTCTTGCGCTACTCGCACCACGGCTGCCCCCTCCATCTCCACAACCAAAGCGCCGGTGCGTTCTCGGATTTGTCGGCGTAGGTCTGCGTCGGCCACAAACACATCGCCGGTGGCCACCAAGCCTTGATGAATGACGGGATCCCGGCCTTGTAGGGGGTGGAGAGGGATCCGCTCGGGGTGGGCCACAATCAGGTCGTAGAGGGCGCTATCGGCCTCGGCCAGTGGGTGGCGCAGCTCTGGGATAAAGTCGATCCCCAAGACAAAGCCCTCGGGTCGTCCGGTGCCAAAGTCGTGCTCGATCGCCGCATGGGCCAGCACCACATCTCCCATGTGCAAGTGATCGGCCAATGCCCCGGCCACACCGGTAAAAATGATCCCCTGCAAAGGGAAATGGGCCACCAACAGAGCCGCCGTGGTTGCCGCCCGCACCTTGCCCACCCCACCTTGTACCACCACCACCGGTTGCCCCGCCAGGGATCCCTGGTGGAACTGTCGCCCCAGATGGGTATGGATGGAGCAGGTTTCCATTGCTGCGGTGAGCATGGCCACTTCCTCGGGCAGGGCTCCAAGAATACCAATGGCTTTCTGGGGGAGATGAGATGGAGATTCCATAGAGCTTCCCTCAGGTTCTTCGAAAGACTTTTGAACAGGCTCTCTCTCCAGTTGGCGGGGGGGATCGCTTGCCCTCACCTGTCCGGCCACTTAGTGAACCATTGCCAACGGTTTCATTCTCGCCTGAGTTGAGGATCCCAAGGCGATGGCCGGATAGGTCGGAGTCTTAGGCGGTATAGCGGTATAGTTGAGGTGGTTGGATAGGGAATAGGGGGAAGACCATGGTCTACAGTGAGCCGCTCATGAGCACCTTTAACCCTTCGCCAGAGGTTTTTCCAGAGCCCCTTCGCTGCGTTGAGGTTGTCTCGGCGGTGGTTTCCAGCCTCAAAGAGGATGCGGCCTACGAAAACCATGAGCAGGGACACACCTGGAAGTTCACCTACGGCACGGCAGAAGTGTTCGTCCATCTGAGCGGCGAATCCCCAGAAGACACTCTTTTGGTATGGTCTCCCGTTCTCTCTCTGCCGGTGGCAGAACCGGCCAAGCTGATGCAGAAGCTCCTGGAGAAGAATTGGAGCGACACCCTAGAGGCGCGCTTTTGCATCTGGAACAACCAGGTGGTGCTGAACCACTACCGCACCTTGGAAGGGATCACAGCGGGCGAAATTTCCCGGGCCATCACCATTGTGGCCAGCTTGGCCGATGAATATGATGAGCCCCTCCAGGCGGAGTTTCCCAAAGTTTAGGGTCTGGCTTTGCCAGGATGGGATCCCAGGGATACTGGCTCCCCTACCGCGTGGCCTCTGGGGCCCGGCAAATGGAGCAGGATGCCTGGCTTCTGCAGCGGCTGCGCCATGACCCTCACCCCTGCCTGCGCTTTTATGGCTGGGATCAGCTTACCCTCTCGCTGGGACGGCATCAGGTTTGGCCAGATCCTCTGCCAGGGATCCCGATTGTGCGCCGACCCACGGGGGGAAGGGCGGTGCTCCATCAGGCGGCTGAGGATGCAGCAGAGCTGACCTACAGCTTGGTGTTGCCCCTTTCTTACTTGCAAGCCAGGTTGCCCAGTTTGCAGCGGGCCTGGGTGTACGACTTCTGTTGCCGCTTTTGGGTGCAGGGGTTGGCGGAGCTGGGCATTGCCATAGATGAGCCCGCTTTTGCTCACGGCCGAAGCCACCGGGATCCCGGCTACCGCAACAAGACCAGTTGCTTTGCCTCCCGTACCCGTGCTGACTTGAGCTGGCAGGGCAAAAAGCTGATGGGCAACGCCCAACTGTGGCAACCTTGGGGGATCCTGCAACAGGGATCCCTCCTATTGCAACCCAATCTAGAGCTGTGGGAACGGTATCTGCCCGGCTCGCAGGTGATTGGTATCTACGACATTTGCCCCACGGCGCCAGGGATCCCTGCTTTGATCGAACATTTTCTCCAGGCCGCCCGGGAGTGCTTTGAAGTGGAATGGCAAGAAGAAGCCTGGCTCCCTTGGCCGGACTGAGGGCCGGTTGCTGTTAACAATTACTAGCAACAAGAAGCGGCTTGTCTCAACCGTTCCCCAACTCCCCTCTCTCCCTGGGAAAAGGACTGCCAGTCTAGCCGAGACAGCTGTGCTAGAACCTAGGCAGCGCTCAGCCAGGTAAGCCATGCCGAAAGTTTGGGCGGCAGTTTTGCTAGTTGTATCCCTGCTGCCGCAGCCCGCTTGGGCCATTACCCTTGAACAAGTGCCCAACCCCCGCCGTCAGTATGGAGGGTGGGTTTCCGATACCGCCAACATCCTCAGCAGCAGCACCGAAAACGAGCTCAACCGTCTTATCACTCAGCTTGAGCAGCGCACCAGTGCCGAGATGGCAGTGGTTACCGTGCCGAATACTCAGGGATATGCAACACCAAAAGACTTCACCACGCAGCTATTTAACTACTGGGGGATCGGCAAGGCAGGCCAAAACAACGGGGTTTTGTTTCTCATCTCGGTAGGGGATCGGCGGGTGGAAATCGAAACGGGCAGGGGCCTGGTCGCTATCCTCCCCGACAGCCGAGTCCAGCAGATTATCGACCAGCAGATCCTGCCTCGGTTTCGCAATGGGGATTTTGATGGCGGCACTCTGGCGGGGGTGCGGCAGTTGACCTCGGTGTTGCAGGGCCAGCCCGTTGCAAATGTTCCTGCGGCAGCTTCTGGAGTTACCACCTCAACGATTGCAACTTCTTCTGGGGCAGTGGCCCAGGGCATTGATTCTTCCCTGGTGGAAGGGATCCTGCTGCTGCTGGGGATCATCATTTTGGGACTGGGGTGGCAGCGCTCTCGCATGCCCGTCTCTCTAAGGGCTGAGCGAGGGGGAAGACAAGTCCTCTCCCTGACACGCAGAGATCCAAGAACAGGTGCTGTGCTCTCTTCGGTTCAGAGCGACCCCATTCGTCTCTTCCTCTATTCGGGATCCCTCTGCCTTGGCGTGTTCCTAGGATTGTCCAGCGGCAACTGGCTGGGGTTCGCTCTGCCGGTTGTGGCTGCTATGGCCACTGACGGCACCTTGGGCCGGAAGCGTGGGATCCCTTTTCAGCCGGTGGTCTGTCAAGCCTGTGGTCGACCCATGCGACTCATCCAGCCCCAGCTTCTGGATAAGTACCTTCCCCAAGAGCATCGCCTGGCCAGGAGCCGCGGCAGAGCTCGCTACTACGGCTGGTTTTGTCCTACCTGTCAAGGAATAGCTGTGGTTGTGCGCGAAGGCACGCTCTCCCGACACCTTTACTGCCCTCGGTGCCAAGCCCTCACCCTCGACCTCACCACACAGGTTCTCAGGGAAGCCACCTATTCCTCTAGCGGCTTGAAGCTGGAAATCCTGAGCTGTCCTATCTGCGGGTACCGCAGCGAGCGAGAGGTGGTCATCCCCGAGCTCAGCGACACAGACACAGATTCAGACTTCGGTGGAGATTCAGGTGGAGATTCAGACTTCGGTGGCGGTAGCAGCGGAGGTGGCGGAGCGGGCGGCAGTTGGTGAGACCCAACTCTAGAGATTTCTCTATCGATCTGAAAAAGGAGTCGGGCTTCTCTTAAATCCGCCAGGACAGTACAGTGGTAAGGGAGCAGCAATAGAAACTGGCTAAGGACGGATCTCTCATGACCCTCGGAGAAGGCGTACAACTGGTTACGTTTGTGGTGCTATCGGCGATGGCCATTGGCTTCGCGCTAGGCGTGGTTTGGGCCCCCAGCATTGTCTATTCCGGTTTTCTGCTCGGGGGCGTTTTCCTGAGCATGGCCGGGTTGTATCTCCTCTTGAATGCCGATTTTGTGGCCGCAGCCCAAGTTCTGATCTACGTCGGCGCGGTTAATGTGTTGATCCTGTTTGCCATCATGTTGGTGAATCGGCGCTACAACTTTGCTCCTCTGAAGCTGGGCTGGCTGCGCAACGGAGTGACGGCGGTGGTCTGTTTGGGTCTGTTTGCCCTTCTAGCCGCGATGGCTTTGAACACCCCTTGGCCGCTGCAGCCGATCCAACCTTTGAGCAGTGTGTTGGTGATCGGCGGCCACTTCTTCAGCGATTATCTTCTGCCTTTTGAGCTGGCTTCTGTTTTGCTGCTGATGGCGTTGATTGGGGCCATTGTCTTGGCGCGGCGGGAGTTTGTTCTTCCCCAAGCCGGAGAAGGGGATCTGAGCTTGCTGGAGCGGGCCCGACCCCAGCTGGAATCAGAGTCAGAACGACCGGCAGAGCTGGTGAGCACCCGTTGAAGCTGACTGCTCTTGGCCATAAAACCTAGAGCTTTCCCGAGGCCCCTGTCATTGTGTATCTACATGGAGCTCATCGCGATGTTGCAACTGCAGTTTTTCTTGGTGGTGGCAGCGATTCTTTTCTGCATTGGTATTTACGGATTGATTGTGAGCCGCAATGCGATTCGCGTCCTGATGTCGATTGAGCTGATGCTCAATGCGGTTAACCTGAACTTCATGGCTTTCTCCAACTTTGTCGATTCAGCGATGATTCGCGGCCAGGTGTTCTCGGTGTTTGTCATCACTGTGGCAGCTGCCGAGGCCGCAGTGGGCTTGGCCATCGTGCTGGGGATCTACCGCAACCGCGCCACTATCGATATGGAGAGCTTTAACTTGCTCAAGTGGTAGACTTTTTCGATTGTTTAGTTTGTATCAAGGCAAGGCTGGCTAATTCAAGTGAAGGCCAGAATGCCTGAGTAGAGCAAAGCTCCCAAAACAGGCAGGAAAACCAGCAGACCCAGCCAGCGGGATTTATTCAGGCGGGGTGGAATGGCAAAGATCACCCAGATACCGAAGATCAAGTTGACTAGGGGAATGAAGAAGAGGATCACCCACCAGCCGGGTTTACCAGCAGCTCGACACATCACCCAGATGTTAGCAATCGGGATCCAAGCTAACCAAGCATTCGGCACGTTTAGCTTCTCTCCAATCACCATTAAGGTGTAGCTAAAGAAAGCGTAAAGGGCAACGGCAATCAGCCCTGGTAAAAGCTCATCCATCGTGACCCTCCCACATATTTTTTTGATATTTGCGAATGTCAACTCACTTGTCTCCAGCGTCTCTTTGGTGTCAGAGGCAACCCTCGAATCTATACAGCTATAAGGCCAAACCGCAAGAAAACCAACTTTCCAAAGCTGTTCAGGAGCTACTCTGATCCCGCCCACAAAGTTAGCCAAAAGGGATCCCGTTGTCCAGACTTATCTGTCAAGTTTCATCAAGAATTCTGTCAAGTTTCATCAAGAATACAGATCTGACGAATAATCTCTCAAGCACGGGGGGGCAACGGCGGGCATTGGATCCCGGGAACCAGGGATTCCAGCAAGCCGCTACAGGCATCCCAGAGCAGCTCGATCACGTAATGGAA
>NZ_JANSIA010000088.1:0-13172 GCF_047461835.1 Synechococcus sp. R60.1
CTGCTCAGAGATAGGCAGGATGCGATCGCTTCTTTCCTGAACCATGTTCAGGAGAGTTCAGCGTGAATGTATCAGCTAGTGCACAATGCTAAGGAAAAAGTTTCATTCCCGCTTAAAAATGACTATGCGGATTGTCCTCGAACTCCAGGGTGCAGAACTTTAAGGTTCGGCAGTTTTCCGCTACCGTGCGCCTCACGCTCTCCGGTAAGCCTTCCGGTATTTCCGCGTCGATTTCCAGGGTAATTTTGACAGTGGCTCCTGGCAGATTGGTCAGGTGCCGGATGACCTCGTCGGCAAGGGTTGCAACATCTCTGTTGACCCGCAGGGGATCCATTTCCACCCTGCCGTAAAATCGCCTCGGCAACGCCGGCTGGGAAACTTGATTTCCTTGATTCGTAACTGGGGAATCCTCCTCGCTGGGGCCAGGAAGAGGCGGAGTGCTGTCTGGGAAGATGCAGGGCGCCTTTGGGGAAGGAACTTGAAGGGCTTCCAATTGACGGCGGGCAACCTCTGGCTTGACCAGCAGGCTGTTGGAACCGATGCTGGGCTTGACTATGGCTGCCACTTGCAAGCCGAGGTATTTGCCTTTGGACTCATCGAAGGCCTCTGCGTAGGCAAAGCTATCCTCCCAAGCAGTTGAGGCTACCCCGTCTTCTACAGCTCTTAGAAGAACGGATGGGTCTTTCAAGCGGGGTAGGTAGAGGTACTGGGCCAGGCATTCCCACAGTCGTTTGAGATCGATGTGATCAGCCTCGCGCCAGAGGAATCTATCCAGCGTATCCAGGCGGAGGGTGATGGCAGAGTAAGCGGTAACCAGATCCCCCTCGTGGACAGCTTTGCGGCTGGCTTGCAAAATGGGGGAATCTTGCCCCTGCAGTCGGCATTCTTTCCACTCTAGACTGCCTTGGGGATCAGGCTGGGCTGGGATCAGCAGCCATTGATAGGTTTCCCGCAGAGCAGCCTCAACAGCAGCCTCGGATTGGTGCAGCTTGGTATTGGCTTGGGCGGTTTGGAAGGCATCTAGGTTGAGGAGATCTTTGTCTTCCAGGATCCCTTTCCAAGCTAGGTATTGGGCGGTATTGCGTTCTAGGCTTTCCAGGCGGGTTTTGTCGGGCGCCAAAAACAGCAGCATGTTCCTGTAGTAGCGGAGGCCGCTGCCGCGACGCTGGAGGGCCTGCTCAGCCCAGACTCGCCCAGGGCTATCCTGGCTACCCCGGCTATGGGAATACTGAGGATGCAGGATCACCAGCCGCACGCCTAAAGTGGGATCGTCGGGAATATCGGCAGTGGAGTCGGGGGCAACGTGAACGGCGCTGAACTCACCGCGATTTCTGTCGGCTTTGAGGCGCCGGATGATCTCTTGGCAGAGGGTGTGGGGCTCGTCCCTCAACAGTTGCTCGGCTCGCTCCTGAGCAGTGCGGTTGACGTTGGGCTGGGTGGAAATCCAGTAGCGACTGCCATCTCCGTATAGGTAAGTTGCCTGGTCGGATAGCCGCCGCAGGGCATCGCCGAAGGTGATGGGGTGTTCTCCCGGTTGCACGCAGCCCAGCTTGATGCGGCGCTCCTCAATGCCGCGGTTGGCGGCCCGCAGGGTGGGGGCGGATCCCATGTAGATGGTGCGGGCAACCCGGCGACAGGCGGAATACCGGCCCAGGTTGGGGTGATCTCGGTCGAGAGTCAGGGGCAGGGAAGTGGGGCCATCCACGTCTTTGTCGATTACCGGCAGCCAGTTGTCGTCTAGGTAGCGGGTCAGCTCTGCTTGTACCTGTTGATCGTCCATGGGGATGTGGGCGGGCAGGATCATCAGGCTGCGGTCATTTCGCTCCCAGAGGGTGTGGATGACCCTGGCCATCAGCCGTAGCACACCGCGGGTGCGTTGAAACTTGTCGAGAGTAGACCAGTCGGAGTAAAGGCGGTCAAACAGCTCTGGGTGAATGGGATAAGCAGCCTTGAGGCGGCGTTCGTAGTCACTTTCTTTGCACTCGCTGGGAAATTCCTGGCTTTGGCTGCGATAGAGATCCATGAACGCTTTCACCACGGCATCCCGCTGCACAAATAGCTCGGGATTGGTGAGGGGCTGAAACAGGCGGCGGCGGACAATTTCAAAGCTTTCTTCAGCGCTCGCGGGCCGCCAAGGGGATTCCACCCGGCCAATGGCATTTCTCAGGCGAACCAGAGCTTCTTTGCCCCGCTCCCCGCCAATTTCGATATCCGAAGAAGGAAGGCTCACCACCAGCAGTGTATCTTTTGCGTTCTTGGCCGATTCGCTCAGGGTTTGGGCAAAGGTAAACTGGGTGTCGAAACTGCCGCCGGCTAGGTCAGGGCTGTCGTGGAGTTGGCGAGCATAGGCCACCCACTCATCGATTAGGATCAGGCAAGGGGCATAGCGGTTGAACAAGACTTTAAGCGCATCGCCGGGGTTGGTGGAAGTTGCGTCGGCCTGCTGCACCCGCGCATAGCCTTCGGCACCTCCCAGTTGCCAGGCCAACTCCCCCCAAAGGGTGCGGATCAGGGGGCGGTTTTGCTGGGCGTGCTCAGGCTTGTAGGAGGGAATGCCGCTGGGCTGGAGCTTGTTCCCCACCAGGACGGCTATCCTGACGTTTTGAGGTGGTCTCTGCAGGCCGACGGCTTGGAGAAGAGACTCTGTGCCGGGTAGGGGGCCCTCACCCCTAGCCCCTCTTCCAAAGAGGTGGTAGAGGGCAAGCATGGCGTGGGTTTTGCCGCCGCCAAAGTTGGTCTGCAACTCTATCACGGGATCCCCCCCTTGGCCGCTGAGGCGCTTCAGGGCATTGGTGAGCAGTTGTTGCAATCCCTCGGTAAGGTAGGTGCGGCGGTAGAACTCGACGGGATCCCGGTACTCATCCGAACCTTCGCCCAGGTAGACTTCCCAAAGATCGGCGGCAAATTCGGCTTGTTGGAAGCGACCTGAAGCCACATCGGGGTGGGGAGTGGCAACCTCGCGCCAGGGCTTGAGGCCAGCCTGGGGCTGACCTTCTGTAGGGGATCCCATAGCGCGACGGCTTTCCCGCTTGGCCTGTTCTTCGAAGCGCAGTCGCAGTAGCTCTTGTTTTTGTTTTTCAACTTCGGCAGCTTGGGGGGCAGCAATGGCGCTCAGCAGTCGGGCAACGCTATCGAGGGCGCGATAGGCATCGTCAAAACCAAAAGTGCAGGTGTGGGCCCAGGTGTTGCGGGTATTGCGCAGCTCGCTGACTAGGGTGCGCTCCGCTTGTCCCAGAGTTTGCCTGAAGACGGTGTTCCACTGCTCCCACATGAGAGTCAGCAGCGCCAAAACATCTTCCTCCAGGATCTGCTCAGGACTTTTGAATTTGGGAGAGCGCTCGGGCAGGTTGTCGGCGACAACTGTCAGCCACTTCTCTCCATGGAAGGCTTGCATCTCCCGCACGACAAAAGGATAAAGCCCCTGCCGCAGAAGGTTGAGGGCGCGTCCAACTCGTTCGTGGTTGCTGATAGCCATAAGTGATTGAATGAAATTGAAGTTAGGGGGTGGGTCGATTATTTCCAGATTAAAGTGAGATCCACAACAAAGCCAGGGAGAACCGGATCCCCAGACAAGCTAGTAGGTCGCTCCAAAACTTGCACCAGCTGACCTGGGCGGTAGACGTAAACCCGCTGGCTTTCTGGATCGATCAGCCAGCCCAGTTGGGATCCGTTGTCTACGTACTCCTGCAGCTTGGCCTGAAGGATAGCCAGCTCGTCAGTGGGGGACTTCAGTTCCAGCACAAAGTCGGGGCAAAGAGGAGCAAAGCGACGACGCTGCTCCGGGGTAAGCTGCTGCCAGCGCTCTTTGGCAATCCAAGCGGCATCGGGAGAGCGGATGGCCCCATTGGGCAGGGCAAAGCCCGCGGAAGAGTCAAAGACAAAACCTAAGTTCTTGCCTCGATTCCACTGCCACAGTTGGCCCAGCAGGTCGGCATTGCGGAATCCAGTTTCGCTGCCTGCAGGGGCCATGGCAATCAGTTCTCCTTGGGCAGTGCGTTCCAGGCGCAGCTCAGGATTTTGCCGGCAAAGCTGTTCGAAAACTTCATCGGTTAAATTCAAAGCCGGTTGCAGGTTGAGGGCAATCATAAGCTTTGCCTGCAGAGCAACTCAGGGCCCGGGGGCGCTACTCCCAGATTAAAGTGAGATCCACAACAAAGCCAGGGAGAACCGGATCCCCAGACAAACTAGCAGGTCGCTCCAAAACCTGTACCGGCTGACCTGGGCGATAGACGTAAACTTGGCCCTTTTCTGGGTCAATTAACCAGCCCAGTTGGGATCCGTTGTCCAGGTACTCCTGCAGCTTGGCCTGAAGGATAGCCAGCTCGTCAGTAGGAGACTTTAGTTCCAGCACAAAGTCAGGGCAAAGAGGAGCAAAGCGACGGCGCTGCTCTGGGGTAAGCTGCTGCCAGCGCTCTTTGGCAATCCAAGCGGCATCGGGAGAGCGGATGGCCCCATTCGGCAGGGCAAAACCTGCAGAGGAGTCAAAGGCTACACCAAGCTGGGTTTGCCGGTTCCACTGCCAGAGCTGGGCGCTGAGGCTCAAGTTTTGACGGCTGCTTTCGCTGCCTGCAGGGGCCGTGGCGATCAGTTCTCCTTGGGCAGTGCGCTCCAGGCGCAGCTCAGGATTTTGCCGGCAAAGCTGTTCGAAAACTTCATCGGTTAAATTCAAAGCCGGTTGCAGGTTGAGGGCAAGCATCATCTTCTTTGGGCAAAACTCTCAGAGTACGTGGCCTATGGCTCGTATTAATTCCCTAAGATAGAGCGTATTTTTTGGCGAAGGGCACGAAGGGCTGGACTTCTACCCAGATCTCGACTTTGGGCCAAGACTTCTGGCACCCACTCTAAAATCGGTAGCTGAGGAAAGGTTGGGCTAGTGGCAGAAGCCTGATATTGGCCGGATTGCAGGATGTAGATGGTTAGCTGGTTGCCTTGATAAACCCAAAGTTCGGGCACTCCTAGGCGGGTGTAAGCCTCAATCTGGGTTTTGGAAGTAACATCCACTTCGATGGCCAGATCCGGAGGCGGGTCAACAGATAGATCCAGCCGATCTTTGCCAATCACGGCCTGGTGATTTTGGATATAGAAGCATTCATCAGGTTCGATCCCGTAGTTCATTGCTTGCTGTTTGAAGGTAGCTGACCCAAAACATTCGCAGTCAACTTCCAGTTCCTCTAGCAAGATTTTGACAATGTCTCCAATGATGGATTTTTCTCGCTCATGCTTGGGTGAGGGCATTCTGATTTCCAATATCCCATCGCTGTAGGCAATGCGGCTGGCTCGCTTTTCGCCCAGCTCATCTAGGATGGCTTCAAAGTCTAACCAATTCAGATTGTGAATCAGCAGGCGCTGGCCGGGTGGGATGGTGAGTTGTCGAAGCTGGAGGGTGACCATCGTCTGGTTGGGTGTAAGGATAGAAATCTCTGAGGTCTTTTAGGCTTTGCTTCCCCCAGAGGTAGGGGGCTAAAGCAAGCTGGGCTGGAAAGGATCATGCTGCTTTTTCTTCATTTCGGATGCTAGCCGGTTAATTTCCGGCCAGGCAATGACGAGGGTGTTATAGACCAGCGCCTCTTGAGCCCAGCCTTTTTTGTCGCAGAGGGTATAGAGCCGATAGGCAAGGTCGCGGGCCACTGCACCTCCATCTGCCAAGCTAGCCAGGAGAGCGGCGGCTCCCATTTCCCCTTTCTGATCGAGGGTGTGGATGAGGGTCTGGGTGATGAGCCAGGCGGAGGAAGCAAGGAGCAAGGAGAGGGAATCTGCTCCCTTTTCTTTTCTCTGGGCTATTTCCTCTCTTCTCAACAACCGCACCTTGCCGGCCTTGGCTTCTAGGATCCCAAGTTCCTCAAGGGACTCAATGCTGACGTTTCTGGCCTTGCTGAGGACTTCTGCTTCCCCGTAGGGGCCTGGCTCAAATTGATATTGGGCAAACCAAGTGGTGGCCCAGCGGCTGCCCTCATCGAGTTCCCCTTCCTGTTCGCTGAGATATTCATCTAGGTACTGGTTGATCAGCTGCAGGGCAGTGCGGACGGTCAGGGGCGAGCCATCGCTTTCCAAAACCGCAGCGTAGCGGGAATAGATGGCCATGCCGGGGCCGATGCTGGCTTGGGCCAAGTCCACAGGAGCAATGCTGCCCTGCTGCAGAAGCTTGAGAGCCTCAGGCAGCTCGCGCTTCAGCTCGGCAAGGAATTGGCGACGGGTAGCCTTGGGCGCATCGGCAGGACGAGGACGGCAGACTAGAACGATGGAGGAAGCGAGGGCGTTAGTGCCAGATGCAATCATGCGGTTAGCGAGTTCGGTTCGCAGAGGCCAAGTGCCGTCAATGGTGAACCCAGCCCTGATCAAGCCTTCGAGCATGGTTTCCCAACCCGTAGAGACTCGGCCACTCATGCGCTCTGGGCTCTCACCCCTGGCTCCCCTACCAGTACGGGAGAGGGGGATAGGCTTGTCCGTGTCATCATCCTCTTCATCTTCCCCTTGTCCTTGGGGAGAGGTGTCTTCTTCCGTTTGCTTAAAGGCGTAGTAAACCGTGAGCGGGTAATCGGCATGAGAAATGCCGCGAATTCGGTTAAAAGCCTTACTTAATCCTGCCTCGAAGAACTCTTTAGCCTTTTGCTTGTCTCCACTAAAACGGTAGGGAGTAGCTACCAACTCTTGATCCTTGGGAGCCAAAAGAGTGCTAAAAAGATCGGGGTATACAGAGTTGAGACAACGGCGCAGCCAAACATAGAAGAAGTCTGATAAATCGGCATAGCTAATGTTGTCATAGTAGGGAGGATCAGTGGAGATAATTTTGGGGATGGTGTCCTGAAGGTGAGGGACTGTTGTGTCGTGTTGGGTGACTTGAGCATTCGTGAAGTTAGAGGATTTTTCCACTACTTTCCAAACCCAATCTACACAAGCTATCCAATTTCCAGTTGATTCACTGAAGGGGCAGCATTCTGCATAGTCCCAAACCATTGGAATAGCTTGTCTTCCAAATATATTCCGAACTTTTGCATATCCAACATCCCAGCTACAAATTGCTGAGCATCTATCTGCTAATCGATCGACAGCAAACGCCAAATAAACGCTAATCGCCTCTCCATAGGCTCTAGCTCCTGTTCCACCCTCGGCCAAGGGCACGTTGTCATCGGGGAGTCCGGCGGCGGTCGCGTCAGCGGTGCGTAGCACCTTGGCATCGGCAATGGCCTTTTCCCGTGCTTCCGCCACCAAATCACTGAAGGTCGTCAGGGCCACCAGTTGCCGGGGGGTGAAGAGATCTGAGATTTTCCTCATCCCATAGTTGGGAGTCTTAAAATCCCTTGGATTATGGGGTAAATTGGCATCTGGTTTCCAAGTGGGTTGTGCTGATTCAGCAATTTCAACGTGTTCTTGTTGAGGTGATAGATACACCCTGCCATTTTGTCCCTCTGCCACTATGGCCATCATCTGGGATCCCATGCGTCCGGCCTGACCCTCTTTGCGGATGTACTCCAGCGGCACAGGTGTTCCGCAGGCAATGCAGCGTGCTCCTTTGCGGCCTACGGTTCCCTCCGGCGCTTTGCCCTTACCTGACCTGACCACAAACCGGATTGAGGGAGCAGAAGCGCTCTCTCCCCCATTCACCACCACTGGCTCTACCCAAGCCTCTTTCCCCTTCTTCGTCGAAAGCTGAAACGATCGCACCAAGGGCATCTGACAGCGGCAGGCTGGATTTGGACAGGTCACCGTCCGCGCCCACAACCAGGCAATCACCGTCAACTCCTCTGTGCCTTTGGGGTTTGAATAGGAAGGATAGAGATGTCCAATGCGTTCAAAGGCTTGTTTCCGCATCCAAGCCCCGTAATACCGGACATCTGCTGCCAATCCTTGGGCACCCCGCCAGGCTGAGATATGCTTCTTAGCCCGATCTTCAGGGTTGATGGGGGCTTTGTCCTTAAACTTCGGTGGAATCTCGATCAATGCCTTGTTGATCAGCACCGCCACCGGGTTGAGATCGCTGGCATGGGCCTCTAACCCCAAGCGCTGCGCTTCCAACGGGATGGATCCGCCACCGGCAAAGGGATCGTAAACGGGCGGCGCGTACTTGGCGATGTATGCTCTAACGGCTGCCGGATCCGTAGGGGGCTCTTCTCCTCGATCCCAGGCTAGACATCGGGCAATTTCTCGCTGCGCTGCCTCCAGCACGCCGGAGTTTGGATTGTTCACGTCATCCCAGGACACCAGACCCCGCACGACCCGCTTCCCCTGTTCGATCTCGATGCGGCCCAGGATGTTGAACAGCCGCTGCCGCTCTCGCTCTTGGTCGGCCTCGGTGGGGAACTTGTCCGGCCAACTGGAAGGGTCATCGACCAGGGAAGCCCAGAGCACTGCCCGACAGGCTGCTAGGGGTCGCCGCGCCCACCAGAGATGCAGGGTGCTGGGGTGGCCATGGCGGATGGATTTCTCGCGAGCCGATTCCAGATTGATGGCTTCGAGGGGCAGGGCAACTTCAATCAGCTTCTTGCGGCGGCTCATTAGATAAGGATCGGTCGGGTTAAACAGGCTGCAGTTTAGAGTTTAGTCTGAGGGGAAGGCGGGCTCAACGAAAAGATGGCTCCAGCCTGTTCAAGAACAACTAAGGCATCTTGATTTGGGACAAGCCATGTTGGGTGCCGATTGAGTTGCTACTTTTTCTGGACGACGACTGGATTTGTCCTTGTACCCATCGGCGGAATGCTTGAATTGCTTTGTTTCTACCTAAGACTTTGCTCTCCTGTAGGTAATGAGGGATAACTTGCTTTAGGTTTAAGCCTGGGAAAGTTGGGCTTTCATCAACTTCTTGGTAATTGCCAAATCGGAGTACATTAACTTGAAGAATGCCTTGATCAAATCGCCATAGCTCCGGTACCTGAAGTGCTGCGTAAAGATCAAGATGGGTTCGGGATGTGATATCAACTTCAATTGCAAGATCGGGTAGTGGATCGATCATGAGATCTATTCGTTTCTTGCCGCGAATTGCTAGCTCATTCTGAATATAAAAGCACTGGTTAGGCTCCAGGCCATAAGTTGTAGGCTTTCTTAAGGTCACCGAACCTAAACTGCGGAACTCAATATCCAGCTCTTCCAACAGCGCTTTAATTAAATCACCAATGATCTCTTTATCATCCTCATGCTCTGGAAGCGGCATCATGATCTCCAGCAAGCCATGATCGTAAGCCAACCGAGACCCCCGCTGGTTTCCCAATTCGCTCAGTATGGTTTCAAACTCTTGCCAAGAGATGCCCTGCAAGACAACTCGCTGACCTGCTGGAACATGGATTTGCCGCAATTCCAGTAGCATGAATTCATCCTACCAATGAAAGTTAGTATCTATTTGGGATCCCTTCCTCGATTCCACAATTCTTTCCAATCATAGTTGACGCTACTGGCCCCAAAATCCGGCTCCCGTTGAAAAGGCCGCCGCACATACCGCACCTGGCAGCCTTCGCCCGGCACGGTGTAGGTGCCTGCAGGGGTCTTTACCCTGAAGGCATCCCCTTCTGGAAAGGCGGGATCGGCTGGCACTTCTACCAAAGCCAGGATGAAATGGTCGGGTTTGTTGAGAGCTGTCAAGATTTCATTTTTGGTAACGGTTACCGTCTTTGCTCCCTCAACTCTGCCTTTGACTTCAATGAAGCGAAGGCCTTCCCTTCCAGCGGATTCGATATCATAGCCCAGGTTTTCAGCGCTGACATCACGAGGTTCGTAGCCCAACGCCCGCTCTATGGCCATAACGGCAGCCATTGCTGCTTGTTCTACTCGCCGGGTTTCGCGGGCAAAGGTGGTAGGGGTTGACCCTCGCTTGCCCTGTAGCCGCTGCAGCAGTCCGATGGGGATCACCAAGGCTTTCCCGGTTACCACCGGCGGCAAGGAGGATAGCTGGCGCTCCTGCTCCAACTCCGATAGGCGCTTCTGAAGGCGATCCGCCAACTCATCCGCCCGCTGCTGAGCCTTGGCAGAGTTGAGCTTGGCGTTGGGCCTGCCGGCTTGCTCTTGCAGCCGCAACTGTGCAGCTTGATGATCCCAGTAGTTAATTTCTCGGGTGAGGCGATCTTTAACAGCCAGCTCCGTCTTGTTGATCAATTCTTCCCGCTGAGCTTTGATTTCCTGGAAATGCTGGGGAACTAAACGCTCAATGGCGTAAGCGATGGCTTGGCTTTCTACCTCTGAAGCCGAGAGCTGGGGGATGTGGGATCCAGCTTTCGCTTTCACAAGGTCGCGCTCTGCGGGAGTTAGGGGCCGGTAGTCCAAGTAGGGAGCATAGCCGGCGCTTCTTACCCTGACGCTCTCTCCTCCTCCTAGCCCTTGGGGAGCGGGGAGAAAGATCTCCACATATTGCATCCGTCGGGAGATAACCCGTCGCTGGCCATTTCGGTCTAGGCGCCCATCCTGAAGGGCATGCTCTAGGTACACCAGTATCCGTGGTGTTTCGCCGGGATCGTTTTCATCGACGAGGATGGATCCCTGTCTGAGCAAATCTCGGTGTTGCTCCAAAACCAAGTCCAGAGTGGCATCCAGCAGGGGATGGCCTGGGCAGATGAACTCTGCCGGGGGCTTGTTGGGGACGCTGATGAGGTTTTTGTTAAAGGTAATCCGCTCGTATTTTTTTAAGATGGGTGCGCCCAACCCAATCTGGCGGTCGCGATTGCGAATTGCTGCCGGCACATGGGTAATTTCATAGCGTTTGGGTTCCCGCTCTCGAATGGTGCCACCCAAGCGTTGAAAAGCTTCTAGGAAGAAGGAGGCAATGAAATGAGGCTGGAGCTTGCGGGCCTCGGCTCGCTCCATTTCCGCCCGGATTTGCTGCACTTTGGTCGTATCCATCGAGTCGTGGGCCAGGGCGCGTTCTGCCAGGAGTTCCCTGAGCCGCTCGTGGTCTAGGCGATCTGCAATCACTTGATTGAGTCGGGCCTTGACCTCTGGACGATCCCCGTAGCGAATGGCCTCGATCAGCAGCTCTCGCAGTTCTTGACCGGCAATCGCTTTGCCCAGGACATCGAAGACCTTGCCCCCCAAGGCCCTTTGCTCGATTTCTATTTTTTTCAGCAAAGCCAAGTAGACATCTCCTTCCCGCGTTTCCTCGGCCACTAGGTTCCACAGGTGGCAGACCTCGGTTTGACCAATGCGGTGAATTCTCCCAAAGCGCTGCTCCAGGCGGTTGGGGTTCCAAGGCAGGTCGTAGTTCACCATCAGGTGGGCCCGTTGAAGGTTGATCCCTTCTCCCGCAGCATCGGTAGCAATGAGTACTTGAACGGCGGGATCCTGTTTAAAGGCTTCCTCGGCTTTTTTGCGCTCTTCTCGACCCATGCTGCCGTGAATGGTGATCACCGCTTCCGGTTGGCCCAGCAAGTTCCCCACTCGGTCAGCCAGATAGTTGAGGGTATCTCGATGTTCGGTGAAGATAACCAACTTGCGCCGATGTCCGCCGGCATCAAACATCTCCCCCTGATTTTGCAAGAGTTTCGATAGCTCCTCCCACTTGCGGTCTTTGCCGCTACGTCTCACTTGCAAGGCTAATTTTTCCAGCTCCTGCAGCCGCTGAATTTCTGCCTGCAGCTCGACAATTGTGCGGGCGGCAGTTGCCTGATCTACCAGCTCTTCTTCTCGCGGTTCCCGCTCTTCAGCAGGGCAGTCTTCAAAATCCTCATCCCAGCCTTCTTCGTCTAGCAGGGAAGTGGTAAAAGCAAGGTTGTCTCCCCGGCTGCGCAATTGTTCTTCCTTTAGCTTCCGCTGCAGTCTCTCTCGTCTTCGCAGCAAGGATTGGTAGATCGCTTCTGGAGAAGAGGCTAGCCGACGTTGCAGGATGGTTAAAGCAAAACCGACCGTCCTTTTGCGGCTACCTTGCTCTAAAGCTTCCGCGCGGTTAAACTCTTCGCGCACGTAATCGGTCACTTCCTTATAGAGCCTGGCTTCCAGGTCAGACAAGACGTACTGGACGGTGTAAGCTCGCCGTTCGGGAAAGAGAGGCTTGCCATCGAACTTGAGCAGGTCTTCTTTCACCAGCCGCCGCATCAAATCCGAGGCATCACAGGTATGAACTCCATCTCGGAATCTCCCCTCAAAGCGATCCCCATCCAGCAAAGCCAAAAAAAGCTGAAAGTCTTCTTCTCTACCGTTGTGGGGAGTGGCTGTCATCAGTAAAAAGTGGCGTGTTAGCTGCGAGAGCAACTTGCCCAGCTTGTAACGCTTGGTTTCTTTGATTTCTCCCCCAAAGAAGGATGCGGAGAGTTTGTGGGCCTCATCAACAATAACCAGATCCCAATCAGTTTGCCTCAGTTTCTCCTGCAGGGCCTCATCTCGGCTGAGCTTATCGAGGCGGGCAATGAGAAGAGGTATCTCCAGGAAAGGGTTGCCAGTTCGGGCGGCTTGAATGCGATCGTTGGTCAAGATCTCAAAGGGCAAATGAAACTTTTGCACCATCTCATCTTGCCACTGCAGCGTTAGACTCCCCGGGCAAACGATGAGACAGCGGTGCAAGTCACCTCGAATCAATAGCTCTCTAACCAAAAGCCCTGCCATGATGGTTTTGCCGGCACCTGGGTCATCGGCCAGCAAAAACCGCAGCGGCTGCCGCGTGAGCATTTCCCCATAGACGGCGCTGATCTGGTGGGGCAGGGGTTCTACCAGAGAGGTGTGAACGGCCAGCAAGGGATCAAACAGGTGCGCCAGCCGAATCCGATAGGCCTCTGAAGCTAGGCGAAATAAGGCGCCGTCTCCCTCGAAGTTGCCAAGGGATCCCTCGGCTACCACCTCTAGGGTTGGCTCTTTATCCCGAAACAGAAGCTCTGAATGGAGACGCCCCTGAGTGTCTTTGTAGATGGCCTCGATGGTGCTGCTGCCGTACCACCTCACACTCACGATGGCAACGGTTTGATTGGGCAGGATCCCTTTGACCTTGGCGCCAGGGGTGAGATCTTCCAGTCGAGCCATAAACTGCGGGTTTCCAGAGCTGCGAGCGGAGCCTGTTCCAGCTCCCCATTGCTATGTTGCGCTCACTTCCAGCTCTTTTCCCACAGCAAAAGTCCCCTTCTTCCATAAAAGGAGACAGCAGTTTGGAGTTGGCAAGCGGCTTCACGACGGTTTTAAGCCGGTTTTAAGTCCTGATACATTTACGCTGAACACTGCTGAACATCACTGTTCAACTATGCAGCGATAGCATTCTGTTTGTTTCCAAA
>NZ_JANSIA010000089.1:0-12765 GCF_047461835.1 Synechococcus sp. R60.1
GAGCTGAGCCGTCGCGAAGCAGAGGTGGCCGCTCGCCAAGAGCAACTGCAACAGTGGGAAAACCGTCTGCGAGAAAAGCTGTCTCCTTGAGCTCTCAGATCTACTCTTATCTTAAGTAGAGTCATTTTAAGCTAATTGAGAAGCCCCCCAAGTGCTCTGTGCCGCTGCCATCACCCCATCTCCCAAAAAGAAAGGGGAGCTGGATGGAAATGTTTCATACCTGTTTAAAATGACTGTAAGTCCAAGTAAGTCTATGAGTGAATCTGGATGTTCTGCGCCTTCCCAAATCATCCCAAATCAGTAGTGATACGACCCGGATCAACTTGAGTTAAGCCATTCTTTTCCCCCAGAATAAGCGGGGCAAATCCGGGATCCATCATGCCCCATGTTGCCCATGGCAACAGACTGTCCCACCTCCAGTGTAGAAATCCCCCGACTTTAGTCGGTGAGAGTGTCAACCCTGTGCTGGTGCTGTATGGATCGATCAAACAGTGCTGAGATCTGGCCTTAACTCGCGGGCACCTCGCAGATAAACATGCTGCATGTCCGCTTGAGCAAGTGGAGTATTCAACTGGATCAAAACCCGAATGCAACGGGGTAAGTCGCCGCTCACCTCCATCTGTTGCACATCCAACAGAGGCACCGACTCCCAACCGGGGCGACGACGAGCAAACTGGGCGGGAAAAGCTGCATTTAAATCAGGGGTAACGGAAAAAATAACGCTGACTAGTTCAGCCGGATCGAGGGCGTTGCGGTGCTCTAGCGTATCCAGCAGCTCAGCCACCGCCGCGCCAATGGCCTCGGCACTGTTTGTAGGTACGGTGATGGCTCCCCGAATTGCTCTGACTCGCCACCCCAATGGCCACACCCTCGCGCGCTTGAGCTCGCCTTGCTTCCAGAAAATTATACAGACTCATCCCTGTTGGGATCCCATCCCTCTGGGGAAAACCAGCCCCCATCGCCTAGCTGGGCTGCAGGAGCTTTTCCAGGATCTGCTCGTGGCTGAGGCCGGAGTCCACCCAGGCTTCTCCCTCTTTGAGGCGGGCAGCAGCGGTTACGACAAACAAATTGCTCTCTGCTCCCAAAGCCTCGCTGGCGGTTTGCACGCAGAGCAAATCCTGGCCGGTTAGCTGGCTAAACCAGGTGGCCAACAGCCCTGCCTCCAGAAAGCCCATCGGCCGCTTGAAATGGGGAGGCGTGACGGCAGCGAAGGGGGAATTGCGAATCGACACCACCAGCACTCCTTGATCTTTGTAAGTCCAGTCGATCTCGATCAATCCCCAGCCATGAGTTTTCCAAGCTTGTCTCAGACTTTGCAGGAAAAGGCCCATCTCCAGCTCGGCCAAAGGCTTCTGGTAGTAGTCGGAGAGTTCTTGGGCAAAACGGCGGAAAAACTCCTTGCCCCACATCCGACCACAGTTGCGCAATACCAAACGAGCAGCCTGGCCGGTCTCGTATTCCAGGCCCGTGTAGATGCCCCGCAGCAATGCTTCTGGAAGGGCCAAGAGACGTTCACCGTGGCGACTTTCCAGTAAGCCCGATTCCAAATCGCTTCGCAGATAAGCGCTGGGTGTGTAGTAGTTGGCCAAAACGGGCGTGTAGGGATCAAAGGTGACTGAGCCATTGGAGATAGAGCTAGTGCCGGTCATAAGGGATCCCCTGGTTATCAAATCCAAGTCGTTATTGAGCTTTAAGCATCCAAATAGGAGCAGGGTGCAGTTGACAGTTCGTTGGTTGTTGAGCTGGGAGAACGGTTGTTTACGCTCCAAATCTTATGGCGATCCCTCCAGCAATTGAATACCCCTTGGGCAGATTTACTACAACGCTAACATTAACTCCAACGACACTGAAGTCTCCGGCTAGTTGAGATAGAGCGCTCTAGCACCGAAAAATGCAAAAAGCAAAAAAGTATCTAGCTCTAAAACAGCAAGGCCACCTGTACCTGGGTGATTAAGGGGCGGATAAACTCCAACTCTCCAGGGGCCAGATGGTCTCTCAACTCCTGCTGGAAAATCCGATAGGCAACCTCATAAACCCTCTGCAGTCCGTACAGGCGCACCTCTTCCTCCATCCACTCGAGCAGCCGCTCTTTCAGGAGGTTTTCGTCCTGCAGCAACATGGCCATAGCGCTGTGACGCAGCAGCAACAGCAGGTGTCGCCGGCACAGATCCAACACTTGGGGAGAAAGGTCGGGCATCTCCTTTTGCAGGGCATCTAGGGTTTTGCTCACCACCTGGCTCTCCCGTTCCCGCAAAACTCGGTACACATGTTGTCGTTTTGGCCAGCCGAGAACATAGGCCTTCAGATGCTCCAGCTCCTCTGGCTTGAGGTAGCGGGCTTCCGACTCGATCAGCATCTGCTCCAAGGGGCTTACCATCTCGCTTCTCCCGGAGGTCGGTGGGTGCTAGGAGACTCAAAACAAGCTGAACAGATCTGCCAAGGTGATCTGTTCTTCTGCCGGCTCGGGTTCTGGTGCTGCCGACAGGGATCCCAGAGAATGCGCAGCCAAACTCAGGGGATCCCCCGCCCAGGGGATGGAACCAAAATGCTCCCGCACTTGCAGAAAAGGCATCGGCAGAGAGCGCATCTGTAGGGGGCGGTTATCCCAATTTAGACGGGCAAAAAAGCTCTGCACCGAATCCTCTAAAGTAATCTTCCAGGTCATGCCTTAGCTACTCCCTGACCTGAACGCAATTTTTGGGCAATTTCGCTGGCACTGGCCCCTTCGTTCAGCCAGAAGGCAGCCGCATCAATGCGATCTTTGCTGCCGAGCAAAAACTTGCAGTAGCTTTCTCCCATGGAGTAGCACTGGATCTCGATGCAGTTCAGTTGCCGTTCCACCATGGTGCTAAAAAAGCCGGCAAATAATCCGGCGTAAAGATGACAGACAGGTTTGCCCACATCCCCCAGGGTGCGGGCCACGGCGGAGTCAAAGAGGTTGATGAAAATAAACCCTTGCCGCCGACTCTCGGTTTCTACCTCCCAGCGCCCCCATCCTTGGGAGGTCAGAGGCCACCACCAGGTTTCCAAGAGAAACATTAGATTACTCTGCTTGGGGTGGCGCCGATATTCCTCCTCAAACCAGCGGGAAAAATGGACAGCATCGTTGCGTCCCCACTCTTGACCGATGGTGTACATCAGAGAAGCTGAGGCATCTCCCACTTCTTCTTCCAGGCCCTGCTGCAAGCCCAGAATAAAGTCTTCGCTCACCAAGACATTGCGGGCACCCGTCCAGTCCACAAGGGATCCCTGGGAGAGGTCAAAGCGAAAAAAGTCTTCGCGGCTGTAGTGGTTATGCCGTTGGGCGGCAGGCTGAAGAGGTATCTCAATGGGGGCAGTCGTCATGGTTGGGTGAGGAGAGATCAGATTTTTTAACACTCCTTATCATACCCTTCTTAATTGGCACTTTTACCAAAAAACTGGGTCTAAAGCCTCGTCCTCAAGGCCTACGGCCCGCTGACGCAGTTGCAACAGCGTTGCGGAGCAATGGGGGACGGCTTTGGGATAGACTCAGGGCGACGGCAGGGTAGTCAACCGCTCCAAAAACCCAGCAGGAGTGGGTCAACTGGAGAAAACTGCCCTCAGAGGGAGACAGAAAAGCCCTGAGTTGTTGTAAAGATTTATTCAAAAATTGGGAAGAAGAGCTGTACAGGGATCCGGAGCAGTACTTAAGACTGAGGCCTGACCTTGATGAAAGCAATGGCAGACCGCCACAGCAGCGACTCCCGCCCCTCGGCATCGGCCAAACAGAGGCAATCGGGATCCTGCCAGCGCAACTGGCCGACAAAGACATCCCCCGTACTGAGCTTAATTTCGAAGGTTTCTCGATCCTTGATCCCCTTCTGCAGGCGACGCACGCTCGGGATCCCGGTGTTGAAATCGGTCACGACAGCCCTATCAGCCAGCGAGAAACGGTATGTCAGCAAGCCCACTGCCCCCAGTATAGGGGATCCCTGCCGCTTCCCACTGCCCCTCCACCACACTTCCACAACTTGGGCTCAAAACTCGCCCTCATCTTTGCCCATTTTTTCTGCTGGCGAGTACTATGTAGGGGGGATGGCGCTTAGAAAAGCGGTAAACCTTTCGAGTTCGCCGTCTTTTTTAAGCGAATCTACGGGTGTTCTCCCCGAAAAAAGCCAGCACAATAGGGCTAGGGTGATAGAGGGTGCGGCTGTCGCCCTAGGGAAGGTGAATCCTCAGCTGGGATCCCTTCTACATGCCATTTTGCCGCCGAGTTGTCTGTCCTTTTCAACCCTCATCAGTATCAGCAGTATCAGTGCAGGAGAGATCGTTATGGCAGTAGAGAAAGTGAACTCCTCGTCCAGCTTGGCCGAAGTGATCGATCGCATCTTGGATAAAGGTATCGTGGTCGATGCCTGGGTGCGTGTTTCTTTGGTTGGGATCGAGCTGTTGGCCATTGAAGCCCGCGTCGTTGTGGCTTCCGTGGAAACCTACCTGAAGTACGCTGAGGCTGTGGGTCTGACGGCTACTGCTGCTGCTCCTGCCGTCTAAATCTGCCTAACCAAAATCACTCAACCAAGGAAAGTGCCCACAACCCTCTCGCCTTGAGCATCGCAATGGTTGGATGAGTTATGCTCTCTGGGCGGAGGCGTAGGAAGCTAGCCGTCGGAAAGCGAGGCAGGGATCCACCGCCGGTCTCTGCCTTGCTTCTGCGGGTTTTGTTCGAGGATTGAGTCTTGCAGCCGCACTGAGCTACAGGTTGGCAGTGCCATCGAGTTGGGAACAGGCAGAGAAGCTGTATCCACCCAAGCATTGAACACGACGTAAGGGATTGAACACCATGAGTTTGCAGGAACAATGGGCCATAGCTCGCAGCCGGCGGGTGACTCAAAACCGAAGTTTGTTAAGCCGATCCCGGCAGCAGCGCCTAGAGCAGCACCAAGCCCTGATGGTTGAGCTGGGGCAGCGCCGCCAGCAACGACAAGAAGCAATACGGCACCAGACGGAGCAAACCCGCAGCCAATTGCAGAAACTGAGGCAGGAGCGGGCTGTGAGGCGATCCCTGGACGAATGCTCCCGTTCGGAAGCGGCGGCTCAGCGGGCCAAGTCGGTGGCAGAGAGTCTGGCTCGCCTGGAGCAGGAACGAGCTGCTCAATTGGAAGTCAGCCGGCAGCAATTGCAGGCTTTCCGGGCTAACTTGACTGCGGCTGTGGAGCATTTGCTGAGCACCTATACGCAGGCTCGGCAGGCGATGGCCGGCGAAACTCAGCAAGCGCGGCAGTCTTTTTGCGCCGATTTGCGGCAGTGGGTACAGGCTCTCCGGCAAATGGCTCGACAGGAGCTGGCTCAGATGGCTCAGGAACAGCAAGCCCAGGCCCAGGCCCTGCGGGGATCCCTGGCCACTTTCCGGGCGGAGTTGCATAAGCAGGTGTGGGGCAATGGGATCCCTGTCCTCGCCCCAGAACCTGAGGTCTCCATTTCCGGTGAAGGTTCTGGCAGTTCCGTTGAGATTGCCGGTGAGGCGCCAATATCTGCCTCTGACTCAACGCCCATAGCCGAAGACCAAGCCCCAGTGGAGCCGCCTGCTCCCGTCTCTGTTCCCCAGCCCCAGCCCTCGGAGGGTTTAATAACGCCTGAACCCCCTGAAGTTCCGCCTAGGGCTGAGGAACAAGCGGATCCCATCCTCGCTTACGTCAACAACTATGTGAGTGCCCTACAAGCACAGGATCCCAACCTGACCCTGCTGCAGGTAATTGGGGATCGGGAACGGGTGCGGGATTTGTTGGCCCGCGGCGCGGTGGATCTGGGGGTGGATCCCTCGGAAATCTTGGCTACGCTGCGGCGCATGGTGTCGGGGACGGTCGCAGTTTAGTTGTGCCGAGCGCAGGGAGAACATCCGGGCTATAGTCAAGGCAAAAGAGTCTAGGGCAGCAAAGAGGTTGAGTATCTCCATGGCCACGGTTCTGCAGGCGCGTCCCCGCCAGTTCGTGAACACCCCCTACATTGAGCGGATTACCCGCCGCGCTTTGCGCTATTTGCAATCGGGCTTTGCGGTGCATTTGCGGGGGCCTTCGGGTACGGGCAAAACCACTTTGGCGATGCACCTGGCCAGCCTGCTGGGCCGTCCCATTATGCTGATCTATGGGGATGACCGCTTCGATTCTTCCGACCTCATCGGGGGGCGCACCGGTTTTACCCATCGGCGGGTGGTGGACAACTTCATTCACTCGGTGGTGAAGACGGAGGAGGATGTGCAGCAGCGCTGGGTGGATGCCCGCCTCACCTTGGCTTGCCGAGAGGGGTTTACCCTCATCTACGACGAGTTCAATCGCTCCCGCCCTGAGGCCAACAATGCTCTCCTGAGTGCCTTGGAGGAGAGGCTGCTGGTGTTGCCGCCGGACAGCAACCGCTCGGAATATCTGCGGGTGCATCCCCAGTTCCGGGCCATTTTTACCTCTAACCCGGAGGAATATACCGGGGTTCACAGGGCCCAAGATGCGCTGCTGGATCGGATGATCACCATCGATATGGGGGAGCCGGACATCGAGACCGAAAAGGAGATTCTCACCTCGCGAATAGGCTTATCCGGCCCCGACGCCCTCAAGATCGTCCACATTGTGCGGGCTTTTCGCCGCAAGTTGGATCTGACGCGCCACCCCAGCCTGCGCAGTTGTTTGATGATCGGGCGCATTGTCAAGGAACATGAGCTGGCAGTTAGCAAAGAGAATGCCGATTTTCGCGCTTTGTGTGCGGATGTGCTGTTGCCGCGAGCCGGCAAGCGCTATGAAGAGGGATCCCAGCTGCTGAATTATCTGCTAGACCAACTGCCTGGCTGAGTCTTTTGCCTGTTGGTACACTTTGGAGGTCGATGAACTCTGTGCCGATTAGCTCTCAACCCTTGACCACGGCTACTCATGGCTCCTCGCTGGCCGATGTGCTGGAGCGGGTGCTGGA
This sequence comes from Synechococcus sp. R60.1, assembly GCF_047461835.1. Classification (NCBI taxonomy): domain Bacteria; kingdom Bacillati; phylum Cyanobacteriota; class Cyanophyceae; order Synechococcales; family Synechococcaceae; genus Synechococcus; species Synechococcus sp. R60.1. The sequence continues at coordinate 6,916 of NZ_JANSIA010000089.1, forward strand.
CAAGGGCATTGTGATCGCCGGAGACATCACCGTTTCGGTGGGCAATGTGGAGTTGCTGAATGTGCGCATTCGCCTGCTGATTTCTTCGGTGGATAAGGCCAAGGAGATCGGCATCAATTGGTGGGAATCGGATCCCTATCTCAACAGCCAGGCGCGGGAGCTGCTGGAAGCCAACCGACAGCTCATGCAGCGGGTTGCCGAATTGGAAAGACAGCTTGCCCAAGCTCTGCCCCAGGGGGGAAAGGGAACGGACCCATAGGCTGCCCCCCGCCATTGTGACCTGGATTGACGGGCTAGACTGGCTGCTGTGGTGGTTTGACGGGGTGATGGGGCATGGCTTTGGAGATGGCGTTTGACCGGAAGGGTTGGCAGCGGCTAGGGACGCTGGGCTGGGCTGTGGGTGTGGTGCTGGCCCTTGGAATCCCGGCTTGGGGTCAGAATCCCCGTGCCATCAGCATCAGCGCCGATGTGCAGGAGGCCAACGCCAACACAGGGGTTTTTACGGCCATTGGCAATGTCACCCTCAGTTTTCCTGCCGAGCGGCTTACGGCCCGCGCCCAAAGAGCTGTGTATTACAGCCAGGAGCAACGCATTGAGCTGGAGGGCCAGGTCATCATCAACCAAGGGGAGAATCAGTTGCAAGCGGAGAAAGTCATTTACCACATCGACAAGGGCACCATCCAGGCAGTGCCATCGGCAGGGCGGCAAGTGGAGTCCATCTACGTTTTGCCGGAGCCCAGCTCAAGTCCTTAGCTGATCCCCACACTTTTTTCCAGCAGCACGGACTCAGCCAACACGGCTATACCGTGATTTCGTCACCGATCATCCCAGCCTGCAGGGTTTCCCTCACCCCCAACCCCTCTGTCAAAAGGAGAGGGGAGCCAGGGACAGACATAACAAATCGTTTCATTGCTGTTTGAAATGACTACATTTGAAATGACTACACATGGGGCAGCGCTGGAAACGAGCTCGGGGAATGTCGGCTTAGATCCGTTTAGGATGTAGTAATTCATTTAGGATGTAGTAGTTCGGGCGGCAGACTTTTTCCCTGACTCTGAATCAAAGGATGGCTGATGGATGTTCGGGATCCGAGTTCCTCACCCCTGGCAACGAGAGGCACAGGTCACTCCAGAAGAGATGTTTTTCAGCCGGCGGCAATTTCTAGCGCAACTGGGATCCGTTGGGGTGGGAGCCAGTTTTTCTATTTTTGGGTTTGGCAGCAGGGGAGCTGCTCCCTCGGTAGAACGAGAGCTGAGGGGGATCCCACTCAACCCCCACTTTTCGGATGTGGGCAGGCCCGTCACCGAGGAGATTGTAGCTGCTCGTTACAACAACTTTTACGAGTTTGGCTCCGGAAAGCGCGTCTGGCGGGCTGCACAGGCTTTGCCCACGGATCCCTGGACTGTCGAGATTACCGGGCTGGTGCGGCATCCTCAGCGGTTGGGCCTGGAAGATCTGTTTAACTTCCCCCTCGAAGAGCGCATCTATCGCTTTCGCTGTGTGGAAGCCTGGGCGATGGTGGTGCCGTGGTTGGGCTTTCCGATGCGGCTGTTGCTGGAACGGGTGGATCCTTTGCCGACGGCTCGATTTGTCCGCTTCACTTCCTTTTACGATCCGGAAATTATGCCTGGCCCGATCTGGCCCCCCAACTTGCCTTGGCCCTACACGGAAGGGTTGCGGATCGAGGAAATGGCCAACGAGTTGGCCTTTTTTGCCCTCGGCGTTTATGGCAAGCCGTTGCCCAAACAGCACGGAGCGCCAATTCGCATGGTAGTTCCCTGGAAGTATGGCTTTAAGGGGGGAAAATCCATCGTCAAAATCGAGCTTTTGGATCATCAACCCTCTACGTTTTGGAATACCCTCGCCCCTGAGGAGTATGGATTTGAGGCCAATGTGGATCCTAGGGTGCCCCACCCCCGCTGGTCACAGGAGCAGGAAGTCTTGATCGGTTTCGGATCCCGTTCCCAGTGGCAAATCGTTCCCACCTTGCCCTACAACGGGTACGGAGAGTATGTTGCCCACTTATATGGCTGAACTTATATGCCTGAAGACGCCCACGAAAGGATTCGAACCTCCGACACCTGGGACCGGAACCCAGTGCTCTAGTCCACTGAGCTACGTGGGCAATGCAACTGCATTAACCATCATATCTGCTGACTTTCAGTTCTGCCAAGGGGGCAAAGCTGCGGCGGTGCTGCGGGGTGGGCCCCAAGTTCTGCAACGCCAGTCGGTGCTCCCGCGTGCCATAGCCAGCGTTGGTGCGCCAGCCGTAGCCGGGGTACTGCCGATCCCAGCTCTGCATCAAGGCATCTCGCCAGACTTTGGCCACAACTGAAGCAGCGGCAATGGAGAGGCTGATTTGATCCCCCTTGACCAGGGCCGTTTGCCGGGATCCCAGCTCGGCCAGCGGCAATCCATCCAGCAAAATGTGTTCGATTGGATCCAACTTGGCCAAAGCCCGCTGCATGGCCAGCACCGTGGCCTGGCGAATGTTGAGCCGGTCGATCTCAGCAGCAGAGGCACTGCCAACGCCCACAGCCAAAGCCACCTGCCGAATCCGTTCCGCCCATTGAGCGCGTTGCTGCGGACGCAGTTGTTTGGAATCCCTCACTCCCTCCAGTGCTTTGGGATCCATCTGGGCGGGCAAAATCACCGCCGCTGCCACTACCGGCCCGGCCAGGGCCCCCCGCCCCACCTCATCCACCCCCGCCACTCGCAGGATCCCCTGCTGCCAAAGGGATCCCTCCCAGATCAAACTCGGCCTTGCCCGCTCCACCATACTCCCATGCCTGCCCCTGGGCTTGAGAGCAGCGCCTAACTGCTGCGGGAGCGCCGTCGCCTGGAGGCTGCTGGAGATTGCTGGGCAGGGCTGATCCCCAGTTCCGCGGCTGGCTCGGCCAAGCTGCTCTGCACTGCTGGCACGAACGATTCAGCAGAAGGGATTTCGGGTTCAGAAAGTTCGGGTGGAGAGAGGTTGTCCAGCAGCTCCTTCTCCTGCAAGGCATCCGGTTCGGGTGCAAACTCCTCTGTCTGAGAAGTTGCCTCAGTCTCCATCCTGGGCGGACTTTCCGCCTCTAGAGTTCCCGGCAGAACCACCCTAACCGCCGTGTCTCGGCCCCAAGGCGGCGGCTGGTCAAGCAGCAACAGAGGCGACAGCCCCAACTCCGAGTAGACCCGTTGTTGTAACGGGGTCATCTCCACGGTGACGGTTTGCCGTACCGGAGCCGGACGGCCTTCTGAGGACTCCGTCCCGCTGGCGCGAACGGTGCGGGCTGGGGAAGTGTGATCTTTGCGTGAGGCGGATTCTGCCTCTTCCCCAGGGCCAGAACGGCGGGGTTCTTGACGCTTTAGGTCTGCTCCGCCCCCTGGCAGTTGCATCGGCTCTGGGGCTTCCTCTTCTACAGGAGTATCCAGGCTCCGAGCAACGAGGCGCTGGCCAGTGCGGGGATCCCCCCAGTCTTCACGGGGACGCTTGCGTCCCGTTTCAACCCGTGGCTCTTCCTCCAGATCGTCTGAAGTCGTAAAGGGATCCGGGCTGGGGCGTCGTTGTCCGGGGGCAGATCGCGACCGCCGCAGCAGCGCACGGCTATCGCCTCGAGACAGCCCATCGCTTCCCACTCGCAGGCGCGCCCGTTGGGAGTTGCCATCGCGGGGCAGGATCGGGCCGGCCTCTTCCTCATCCCCTCCTTCCACCTCGGTGGGCAGCGTTACCGTCAGGCCGCTTTCTATCGTCAAGAGATGTCCCGGCTCGGCCCCCGGCAAGCGGGCCAGGATCCCCAGCCCCTCACAGGTAGGGCAAGAATGGCCGAAGATCTCATAAAGGCTTTGCCCCTGCCGTTTGCGGGTGAGCTCCACCAGCCCCAATTCCGACAGTTGGACCACCTGTGGGCGAGCTTTGTCGCTGGAGAGGGCCTTGTTAAAATGCTCCAAAACCAGCAACTGGTCGCGGCGGGAATCCATATCGATGAAGTCCACCACAATCACACCGGCAATGTTGCGCAGCCTCAGTTGGCGGGCAATCTCGGTAGCCGCCTCACAGTTTGTCCACAGCACTGTCTCCCGAGAAGTGGCCGATTGGGTGAAGGAGCCCGAGTTAACATCAATTACCGTCAGGGCCTCGGTGGGCTCGATGATGATGTAGCCACCAGAGGGCAGATCCACCCGTGGCCGCAGCGCCTGCCGAATAACCGCGTTGACCCGAAAATACTCCAGAATGGGGGTGGGCTCGCGGTGGGCATCGACAACGACACCAGGGGGCATTTGGCCCTTGTTCCAGCCCTGCAGATAGCTACGGACTCGCTTCGCTCCTGCCGCAGAGTCGGTCACAATACGGTTCACATCGTCGGAGTAAACATCCCGCAGCACCCGCTGAATAAAGTCGTCATCCCGGTTGAGTAGCCCCGGCCCCCGTGCTGCCTGATACTGCTGTTGAATATCTTCCCAGAGTTTCTTCAATTGCTCCAGGTCGTCGATCATCGCTTCTTCGGACACACCTTCCGCTTCGGTGCGCACCAGCAGGCCCATCTGCGGGGGTTTAATCAAAATGGCCAGGGATTTCAAACGGTTGCGCTCTTCTCGATCCTCGATGCGGCGGGACAGATGAACGCCTTTTCCGTAGGGTCGCAACACCAAATACCGCCCCGGAAAGGCCAAATCTCCGGTAAGCCTTGGCCCTTTGTTGCCGGTAGGCTCTTTCATCACCTGTACCAGCACCTTTTGCTGCGGCAAGACCAGCTCAGAAATCGAGGCATGACTTCGCTTGAGGCGCAGCGGGCCCAGGTCGCTGACGTGGATAAACCCATTGCGCTCTGCAGGGCCGATGTTGACGAAAGCGGCATCGATGCTGGGCAGAACGTTCTCGATGATTCCGACGTAAACGTCTCCCACTTGGTGAGCGCCGCTGGCGACGATCAGCTCCTGCACTTGATCTTCGGCGAAGACGGCTGCCACTCGATGTTGCTCGGCAATGACAATCTGCCTGGGCATTAACTTCCCTCCCCGCCCCAAGGGCACGCGGTTACGGGTTGAACCCTCATTCTGGCGAGGTGTTGTCTTTTTGCCGGGATCCGCTTAAGTTTCTTTAACCAGGATCGAGTCGTCATGGGGCTGTCCATTACCCTCAGCTCTGCTTTGACGCTTGGCTTTGTTTCCTCTCCAATGGGTGAGGTGAGTTTAAGTGCATGTGAACTACCCAATGCTGGCTCTGGTGGGTACAGCGGGGGGCTTCTGCTGATTGGAAGGAAAACTCATCGGATGGGATGAATGGATTCGGTGAGGTTTGCATGGAGATTCATGGATGGGCTCAATCGATAGGCTCAGGGAGCAAGACGGCTCCGCCTCGGGAGATCGAACGCTGGCCCATTGCAGAACCCCAGTTGTGCGGCCCAGCCTGTTCGCGAAAGCGTCGCGTAGCGATAGTCCACAACAAGACAGGGTTTGCGCGCGGAAAGAAGCACCTTCTCAGGGTAAAATTTTCTGGTTAGATCTGGGCTAGGTCGAAGAGGCACACTTTTCTGTTGCACCTATCGACTCGACCCCATCACGCCTGTTACCTGCCCTGGGTACTGAGTTAAGAGTGTCTCCATTCCGAAATCCGGCCCAGCTTTTGCCTGCTGCTCACCCCGCCCTTGGTCAAGTTGATGCTTGGCGAGCCCCACAGCGGCAGGAGCCAGCAATAGCAGCATTATAGCGCTTGTGGGATCCCTCAGCCCAGACAGACCCTTAGCCCTTGGGTTGCTCCCAGAGGAAGTGCTCAATCTGGATCGGCTAGGGGGTTCTGATACATTTACGCTGAACACTGCTGAACATCACTGTTCAACTATGCAGCGATAGCATTCTGTTTGTTTCCAT